>PMYD01000075.1 GCA_003171335.1 Phycisphaerales bacterium | reverse complement strand
GTCAATCAAATTTCCTATCAGTGATGCATCGCCTCCTTTGAGTGAACTTGGATTCCACGTCGTTGACAAGGCCGCAGATCAGTTGCGTAGTCTGCCCATCAACTCGCTGCAGCCTACAAGCGGGCACCTTATTTTCCGGGCTCCCAAATGACAAAAGGAAGTTATATGGTGGAGGTGTTGAGCGGTGTGCCTGTCTTCACGACAGTGTGCATTTGCTTATGTCTGTCCGCGTGTGCCGCACGCGCCGAATCAGGATCGACGGGGTCTGCGAGCGCACCGAATATTGACGTAACCTTTCGCGAGCTTGGACAGGCCAGCGATTTGCAAGGCAGTAATAAGTGGTGGTACGACAACGAAGTACCACATGCATTTGCGATGCAAGGAATCGGAGTTCTAACGGAAGGGGCTCTCGCCTCAAAAGGCTCACCGCAGGAGCATCATGGCGGCTTTGGCGGGCCTGCACCTACACTTCGTATTCGAGCTCTACCCGATGGCAGAGTGATGTCTGAACTTGGAACAGTGAAACCAAGTGAAGTAATAGATACATACGCCATCACCGCTAGTCAACAGTACTGCGCCACGATCACGGCGAAAGGCGACCTACGTCTGTGGAATTTAGCCGATGGGCACCTCGTTGGTGACTATCCAGGAGGTGGGGCATTCAACGACCCGTATCGGTTATGCGTCGCCATCTCGCCTGGGGGCAAGTATGTCGCCGCGGCGGGCGGCGAGGTCATCGTGTGGGAATATGGAAGTCGGGAGATTGCTCGACGAGTTAAGCCGACAAACGGATACGGCATTGTTGACGTGGGGTTTTCACCTGATGGCTTATTGATAGGGCTTGGGTTGGCGACCGCTGAGAGTTTTCAGGGGCTGCGTTCCAGAAACCCGCGGGTAGAGAGGTTTGAAATCAGAGATCTGGCCAAAGGAGCCGTGAACAAAAGTATTGATGTCGAACCGTCCAGTTTTATAGCGACTGGCTTCAGGGAGAGGGCCGGGCACTGGTATTACATACATTATGTCTACAGAGACGGGGCCCATTATGTTGCCGCGTGGGATCTGGTGGGAGGGCGGAACGTGGGCCAGTTCCCTCTTGGCAGGAACCGCGCTCCTGCCTTCGAGGCACCTCCGGCGTTGCTTGTCGACGGTAAATGTATTATGGTTATGTCCAAATTGATAGGGGGAGCTGGCAACAGCCTCTTTCGTGGGGGTTCAGACCCTGCTGAAATGCTCCACATATTTGACTTGGGCAGTGGGAGATTGGTGAAGAAGGCGGCGCTGCCAAAAGAACGTGAGTGCAGAGTTCTTGCCTCAGATGGATCGCATATGCTTACGTTGGACTACGGGGGATCCACTCTTGCCTATGGCGTTCTGCCAGCATACACTCTACAGGGACCGTTGCGCTGGTGGGAAATCAATTTGTCGGGTCTTGTACCTGTCCATCCCGATGAGTCCATCAGCGAGGGAGGGACGCCAAAAACCGATAAGAAATGACGCGGCAGATGGAAGCGACGTGCAGTGGCTGTCCGCACAGCAGACGCGGGCGCGCTGGCAGCATCTTTCACGTCGTGGAGGCACAGTGACATTGGCCAAACGACCGGAGCGACGCGCGACAACGATTATGCTGCATGTGTGCGGCAGTGATGGAGGGCGCCGAGATACGCCTCGGCGGCGACCTAGCCTTGTGAGGGCGGATGGATGGATCGAGGCGTGGCGAATTGCAGGCCTCCTCATTTGCCTGGTTTCCGCGGCGGCAAAAGCCGCTGAGACTCCGACGGCGGCCCCTCGGCCTGCGGCTCAACCCTTGCTCGTGCTGTACTTCGACGTGGCCACGTAAACCCCCCGCCCCCGAGCCCACGCGGCCCGGCGGCGTCAATCAAATTTCCTATCAGTGCCACGGTCAAGGACTCGAAGGAACAGATCATCGTCACCGAGTTCAGCCGCGGCTATCGGTTCACCAAGCAGATGTTGAAGAACGACATCCGCCATGCCTTCGAGACGTTCCCCCAGGGCGTGGTGCGCACCTGCCGGCGGAAGGAGAACATCCTGGCCATCGCCACGCTCTTAGCCAATCCGGTCATGAGCGATGGGCAGCACCTCTTTAGCCCGGCCCACGCCAACCTGGCCGCCGGGGCCACTATCGGCGCGCCCACGGTGGCCCTCCTGGAGGCCGCGATCACGGCCATGGGCCTGCAAGTCGGCAAGAACCTCGACCAGGACGGCGATGGCGGCTCGGCGCTGATCCCCTTAGTCGACGCCAGGAGTTCGGGGGACACATACCGAACTCTTGACGCCGCGACTTCTCTCCCGTAACTTGCGGGCATGGCACGGGTGGCGAGAATAGTCGCGCCGGGGTATCCGCATCATGTAACGCAGCGGGGCAACCGTCGGCAGATGACGTTTTTCTGCGATGACGACTACCGCGAATACCTTGCCCTGCTGGCCGAGTGGCTGCCAAGGTGGGGCAATCGCCTTCTGGCCTATTGCCTGATGCCCAACCACGTGCACCTGGTGATGGTGCCGACGAGTGAGGATGGATTGGCCCGCAGTCTGGCGCAAGTGCACCGGCGGTACTCGCGGCGGATCAACTTCCGCCAGGGGTGGCGCGGGTACCTGTGGCAGGGGCGCTTCGCTTCGGTGGTGATGGATACGGCGCATCTTATCGCGGCCACTCGGTACGTTGAACGCAACCCGGTCAAGGCGAAGCTGGCGGCCCATGCTCAGGACTGGCTGTGGTCCTCCGCCGGCGGGCACGTGCGCGGCGATGGGGACACGCTGGCGGAAGGCGCCTGGCTGGTGGAGGAGACAGCCGGGTGGGTGTGCACCTGGAGCGAGTTCCTCCAGCAGGATGATACTGCTGCCCTGGCCAAGGCGATGCGACAGACAGAGAGCACGGGCCGGCCGCTGGGCGATGAGAGCTTTGTTCGACGGATCGGGCAGTTGCTGGGCCGTGACCTGACCCGGCAGAAGCCAGGGCCAAAGCCGCGGAAGGCGAATTAAGTATGTGTCCCCGGAACTCCCGTGTCCCCGGAACTCCCCGGAACTCCCGCCCGGAACTCCAAAGGCGAATTAAGTATGTGTCCCCGGAACTCCCCCGGAACTCCCGGAACTCCCCCCGGAACTCAAGTATGTGTCCCCGGAACTCCCCGGAACTCCCGGACAATCGCCCGGCGTTGGAGGCTTCGGCCGAACTGGGTCGCCAGGTGGCGGCGCTGCTGGATACGGAAAGCCCGGTCCGGAACCGTCACCGCGAGCCCGGTTGAGGTGATCTTCAAGACCGTGGCTGTGCTGACGAAGGTTTCCGGCAGCGGCCGGCGCGGCCTTGACCCCGATGCCGACCTGGCGGTCACGGCCGGCTGGGGCCATGCCGGCAAGGAGGGCGCGACCATGCCGGGCAAGGGGCGAATCCTCCAGCGGCCCTACGAACCGGCCGAACTGGAGGCCATCGCCGAGGCCGCCCGCTCGCGCGGCCTATCGGTCGAGCAGGCCTTGGCGCTGCTGGGAGAAGACACCCGGGATGTGTACCTGAACGACAGGGCCTACTGGCGCAACGTGCCGGCCAATGTTTGGGATTACTACATCGGCGGCTACCAGGTCATCAAGAAATGGCTGAGCTACCGCGAGCATGCCCTGCTCGGCCGCGTCCTCTCGGCCGAAGAGGCCCGCGAAGTCTCCTCCACCGCCCGCCGGCTGACGGCCCTCGTGCTGCTGCAGCCGGCCTTGGATGAGAATTACCGCCGCGCGGCGGCCAGTGCGTATGAATGGGCGAGAGCCTAGGGTAATGCCATGATAGGATCCGGGAGGCAGCCTTTCATGGCATTACGCAACTATAGCTTCCAATCTCCAAGCCTTCCGTGTCCGGCCTTCCGTACGCATCAAGGCCTTCCGCCTCCCGGCATCCTCTGCCGCGGAAGGGCGACGTTTGCGACCTTCCGGCGTGCGTCTTTTCCTTAGCGATTTTTTCTGCGAGAAAAAAACGAGAAACCCAATGGACTTTCTCGTTCTAGGAATATATCCTAAGGGACAATACTTAAGGGAAGAGGGGTCGTGACAGGCGATGCTCTGATGCGCGCGCCCGCTCTCGCCCATTTGAAAGGAGACGCCCGTGAAGTCGGTGTCAAGAAACAATCATTGGTCAGGAATGGAGTCCCTCGAGGCGAGGCAGTTGCTATCCGTGCTGGATGTGGCCATTACCACGGCGCTGCCGCTGGACACGGCGGACAACACGCCGTCGCTGGCCGGAACCGTCAGTGATGTGACGGCCGACGTGCAAGTGGCCCTCATGCAGGGGGCAACCACTATCGGCACGTGGAACGCGACTGAAGACGGCACGGGCGGCTGGCAGTTCACTGTGCCCGGCGATGCTGCCCTGGCCGATGGCCAGTACGATATCGTCGTCTCGGCCAGCGCCAACGGCGGTGCTGACACGGGCGGAATAACATCCCCGGCTGGTTTGATCGTCGATACCACGGCGCCGGCGGTGACGGTCAATACGCTGACGACCAACGTGGTGTCGCCGGCCCTGTCGGGCAGCGTGGATGATGCGGCGGCGACGGTTTCGGTGCACGTGGATGGGGCCGATTACGCGGCGGTGAACAACGGCGATGGGACCTGGAGCCTGGCGGCCGGGCAGATCGCCAACCTGGCCGAAGGCACGTACGATGTGACGGCCACGGCGACGGATGCTGTCGGCAACTCGGCCACGGATGCGACGACCAATGAATTGACCGTTGACCTTACGGCGCCGGTGGTGACGACCACGACCATCGTCTCGAACAACACTCGCCCGGCCCTGGCCGGCATGGTGGATGATCCCACGGCGACGGTTGAAGTCACGGTGCACGGCCATACGTACACGGCCGTCAACGCCGGCGACGGCACCTGGTCGATCGCCCAGGGCGTGATCGCCGCCTTGCCGAATGGCGTGCAGAAGTTGACGGTTGTGGCCACCGACCCCGCGGGGAACACCGATACCGACGCCACGGCGTATCTGGTGGTGGATGCCACGGGTCCCGCAGTAACCGTGAACAAGCTGGTGACCACGGACACGACGCCTGCCTTGAGCGGCACCGTTAGCGATAACTTTGCCGATGTGCTGGTGACGGTGGACGGCCACAGCCACGCCGCCGTCAACAATGGCGACGGGACCTGGACGCTGCCGGATAATAGCATGGCGGCCCTCGGGGCCGGCGTGTACAGCGTGACCGTGGTCGCCACGGACGCGCTGGGCAATACCCGCACGGTCACCCGCGCGGGCGCCTTGTCTATTGCCAGCACCGTGAATGTCACCCTGGGGGCCGGCGTGTACTCGCTCACTTATTCTGATGCCGATGGAACGCAAGTCACGATGAGCGCTGGCCGCGGCAGTCTGATTGCCTCCTTCACCGGAGTTGACGCCACGGTGATGGGAACCGGCAAGAGCCGGACCGTGACCGCCAATGGCGGGGTTCGGTCCCTTGCCATCAATGTGGCACAGGACACGGCCAGTTTGACCTTCCGCACCGGCAAGGGCGGCGACGCCATGACGACGATCAACTCCATCACCGGGTCCGGGATTCTCGGGAAACTGGTCGGCGCCAACGTGGCGGTTGCCGACAGCGGCATTGACATGCTCGGCCGCATTCAGAGTCTCAATGTCCAGCGCATCGAGGCCGATGTCACCATGCATGCCGCCACCCTTCCCACGCGGGGGATCACGATTATCGCCGACGTGATCAAGAACTGCGCTATTCAGGCGGCTTATGTCAGAACGCTCTCGGTGGCGAACAGCTTTGAAAACGCCCAGGTGACCGCGACCAAGATCGACGTGGCCACGCTGTATAACGTTGTCGCGGACAATGACGGCGTTTCCTTCGGCTTGACGACGACGGTTTTGGGAAAGCTCAGTGTGCGGCAAGGCAGAACGACCCTCTTCTGGAACAGGGATTTCACGAACGGGATCCTGGATTTTGCCGTGACGCTTTCATGACCCTTTGAAAGACCAGCAGGCGAATAATCTGCTCCCGGTGTGAGTAGATAACCGACCTTCGAGGCTGTCGAAGAATCTTCGGTAGCCTCGTTGTTTTGGTTCTTGGCCCGATTCCGGGGAGTGTGCGGAGTGACTTAGCCCGCATATTTCATACGCGGGTGGCATAAAAAGCTTGCCGATGTCCTAACCTGTTGCTATATAAGGAGTTGCCACGCTTCTTATCGCAACAAGAAAGGCCATCGGCATGACAGACTGTACCACGCAACCCCTGCTTTTCGCCAGTGTCCAGCGTCGGCAAATCGTTGCGGATTTCGAGGGCGGGGACATCGCCAGCGATGGCGGCTTGCCGCTGTTGCGCGAGGTGGATCGCAAGATTGGCTTGCTCAACGCGCTGAGCGACATCATCTATGATCCGCGCAGTCCCCGCTTCATCGTGCACGATCAGCGGACGATGCTGGCTCAGCGAGTCTTGGCCATCGCCGCCGGCTACGAGGATCTCAACGACCACAACGCTCTCCGCCGCGACACGCTTTTGCAGACGGTCACCGAGCGTCGGCTCAAGCCCAGCCAGGAGGAGGGCGATCCGCTGGCCAGCCCCTCGACGTTGTGCCGGCTGGAGAACCGCGTCCAGCGTCAGGATCTGGTCTGCATGGCAAAGGTCTTCGTCGAGCAGTTCATCGCCGCGCACGATCAAGCACCGACCGAACTGGTCTTGGACTTCGACGCCACCAACGATCCCGTGCATGGCAATCAGGAAGGCCGGTTCTTCCATGGATACTACGACGAGTATGGCTTCCTGCCGTTGTACGTGACCTGCGGCCAGCAACTACTGGTAGCCTATCTGCGGCCGGCCAGAGTTCTGGGAGTTCTGGGGACACATACTTAATTCGCCTTTCCTGGAGTTGTGGACAGATACCACAATTACCGCTTCTCCTTCGGCCTTGGCCGCATATTCATGCTGCTCACCTCGTCGCCAACGGCCCATGCCGCCCTGCGCACAGGGCAATCGCGATGGCATCGGCCACATCCGGCGGCTCCGGCGGGGCATCCAAATGGCAGATGGCCTGGATCGCCCGCTGCATCTGCAACTTGGAGGCGTGGCCGTTGCCGGTGAGGCTTTTCTTCACATTCGTGGCGGCCAGGTGCCGCACGACCACGCCGGTTTGCTGCGCCGCCAGCAGCAGCACGCCGCGGGCGTGGCCCATGAGGATCGCCGTGCGCGGGTGCTTGTAGTGGGCGTAAAGCTGCTCGATGGCCACCACGTCGGGTTTCATTTCCGCCAGCAGTTCGGTCAGGTCGCTGTAAAGCGAGGTGATCCGTCCGGCCAGGTCCGCCTTGGCATCCGTCCGCAGCGTGCCGGCCTCGACGATTCGTGCGGCCGCCGCGCCGATCTCCACCAGACCGTACCCGGTGATATGCAGCCCCGGATCGATGCCGAGGATTCGAATTGCTCCCGAGCCGGCTTCCATTGGCGCTTCACCCTCTGGCCCGTCCCCGTTTGCCGGGGGACTGTTTCCAGCCACGGGCGAGACGCCCGTGGGACTCATGGGCGAGACGCCCATGCCACTTATTCAGAGGTCGTAATTCGCAGTTCCCGCCTAGCCTCTTCGCCAGATCGTTCCTCCGGACGTGTCTTCCAACATCACGTTGATCTCCGCCAGGCGGTTGCGGATCTGGTCGGCGGTGGCGAAATCCTTGCGGCGGCGGGCCTCGGCGCGAAGGTCGATCAGGAGGTCCATCAGCCGGCCTTCCAGGCCGCCGCCGCGTGAGGGCTGGCGCGGCGGCGCCTCGAACAGGCCCAGGATCTGCCCGTTGGCCACCAGGCCGCGGCCGGCGGCGGCCAGGATGTCGCGGTCGGTCTGACTGGCGTCGCCTTCGAGGCGGTGCGTGTCGATGTACCGGTGGATCAAGCCCGCCAGGTCGTGCAGCGAGGCGATGGCCCCGGCCGTGTTGAAGTCATCATCCATGCTCTTATACAGGGCCAGGCGGGCGTTGAGAACCTCGGCCACGAAGGCCTTCTGGGCATCGTTGGAGGCCTCCACGTGCAGCCGCTGGATCAACTGGCCCGGCGTGTAGGCGTTTTCGCCGGTGATCCGCTGGACCCGCTCGAAGAGCCGGTAGAAGCCGGCCAGGGCCTTTTCCGTGTTGGCCAATTGCTCATCGGAGAAATCCAGCGGCCGGCGGTAATGCGTCGAGAGCACGAACGTCCGGATCGTCTCGCCGGTGTACGTCTCCAGCAGCTCGGCGATGGGGCGGATGTTGCCCAGGCTCTTGGACATCTTTTCATCCTCCCACTGGCCCGAGGCGGCCTTGGTGCGGATGCGGGTCAGCCCGTTGTGCAGCCAGTACTTGGCGAAGGTCCGCCCGGTGGCCGTCTCGCTCTGGGCGATTTCGTTCTCGTGGTGGGGGAAGATCAGGTCCATGCCGCCGCCGTGGATGTCGAACGTCTCGCCCAGGATCGCCATGCTCATGGCGGAGCATTCGATATGCCAGCCGGGCCGGCCCTCGCCCCACGGGCTGTTCCAGGCGGGCTCGCCTTCCTTGGAGGCCTTCCACAAGGCGAAATCCGCCGCATGGCGCGCCCGGCCCGCCAGCTCGCGCGTGCCGGCCAGGGATTCGTCGATGTTGCGGCCGGAGAGCTTGCCGTAGTCTTTAGCCTGCGTGTGGTCGAAATACACATCGCCGTCGGCGGCGTAGGCGGCGCCTTTGGCCATCAGCCGCTCGATCAGCTCGATGATCCTTCCGATGTTGCCCGTGGCCCGCGGGAACTCATCCACGCTGCGCACGCCCAGGGCGTCGAGGCTGGCGAAGTAGCTCTGCGTCACGCGCTCGGCCAGCTCGGCCATGGGCACGTTCTGCTCGGCGGCCTCTTTGATGAGCTTGTCGTCCACATCGGTGATGTTGATCACCAGCTTGACGCGGAAGCCCTTGTGCACCAGGTAGCGCTTGATGGCGTCGAAAACGATCGGCCCAACCGCATGGCCGATGTGGCTGGGTTTGTACACCGTCGGGCCGCACAGGTAGATGCCCACCTGGCCGGCGGTGACAGGCTCGAAGGGCTCTTTCTTCTTCGTCAGCGTGTTGTAGACGGTCAGCGGCATGTGGGAATCACTCTTTCATTTTCGATTTTTGATTTGCGATTTTTGATTAAAACACCCGGTCCTCCACAATCGCAAATCGCAAATCGCAAATCAAAAATCGCATCATCTGCTTTGAAGCAAAACGACCGCCATGGCCGCCATTCCCTCTGCCCGGCCGATCGCGCCCATGCCTTCGTTGGTCTTGGCCTTGACGGCCACACCGTCGGCCGGCAGGCCCAGCAGCCGGGCGATGTTCTGCCGCATGGCCGGCTTGTGGGGCGACAGTTTGGGCCGCTCGGCCAGGATCGTCACATCGCAATTGGCCGGGCGAAAACCTTTCTCGCCGATTCGTCGCAGTACCTCGGTCAGCAGCATGGCGGAGTCCGCGTTCTTCAGCGTCGGATCTGTATCGGGAAACAGTTCGCCGATGTCATCCATGCCGGCCGCACCGAGCAAGGCATCGGTGATGGCGTGCAAGACCACGTCGGCATCGCTGTGCCCCGCCAGGCCGGCAGTATCGCTCACCCGCACGCCGCCCAGAATCAGCGGGCGGGACGGGTCGAACCGATGGCTGTCGTATCCCAGGCCAATTCGTGTCATCGCCAGTGAAACAGTATGCCATCGCTCACGCATATGGCAAGGGCAGCCTTCATGATTTCGGCCCCCCCAAGCCGAAATAGATGCTGGTCACGGCGCGTGGCGCCAGGCAACCTATGCGATTGTTCCCGTCTGCAAGGTATACTTTCGGCACATGACCACCCACGATTCGGTTTTGCATCAGTGCTGGGGGCCGCTGGCGGCAATCGTTTTGGCCGCTGCGGCCGGGATTGCCGGCTGCGGCCGGCCGCTGCCGCCGCCGGCGGCCGAGAACCTCCATCAGGCCCTGACGGCGTATGAGCAGGGCGACGATGCGGCCGTCATCGACCGCACCAGCCAGATCATCGCCAACTTCTCCCGCTCGCCCGAGACGGCCGAGGCCTACTACCTGCGCGCGCTGGCGCGGATCCGCCGTGACGATGCCGCCGGCGGGCAGCAGGACCTCCAGAAGGCCCTGGCGCTGGCCCGCCGCGACGACTTGGCCGCCCGCGCGCACCTGGCGCTGGGGCTGCTGGCCGACACGCGCGGCGATCCCAACGCCGCCCGCCAGCAATACGTGGCGGCCGTGGAACGTTTCGCCTGCGTCGGCGGCTGCTGCGACGCCCACGAGGAAGCCCTGTGCCGCCTGGGACTGCTGCTCCAGAAGCAGGGGGAATTCCTCGAGGCCGACCGCTACTTCGACCGGCTGCTGCACCTGTACTGCCAGGGCCGCTGGTCGGCGCTGGCCCGCCAGCAGATCCGCGGCCAGGCCTGGACGCTGCGCGCGGGCAGCTTCAGCTCGCTGGATGAGGCCCGACAGAAGCGCGAGGAGCTCGAAAAGGCCGGCCGAGAGGCGCAGGTCGTGCCCGTTCACTGCCCGGATGTCTCCTTCGAGGTGCGCGTCGGCAGGTACAAGACGTACCAGGAGGCGCAAGTGGCGATGGGGGAAGTGCCGGGGGCCCAGATCGTGGTCGAAAGATGAGGGCCGACGTGGGCGTGTTTCCAAACAAATGAAATATCAAATCCCAAATTCCAAATCCCAAATCCCAAACAAGCACCAAATCCCAAATTCCAAAGGGGAACAAAAGCCGTCCCGGTGAGATGGGGGACGTCCCCATTATCGGCGTTTGGAATTTGGTGCTTGGAATTTGTTTGGGATTTGGAATTTGGGATTTGGAATTTGCTTTTCGCAGATATGGCAAAAACAAGCCACACCTTGTTCGACGTCCATTCGCTGACCGACAGCCTGACCGTGTACGTTCCCGCCATCATTCTTCAACGCGCCTTGAACCTGGCGCGTGTGTTCCTGTTTCTCTGGCTGATGAACGAGGCCCAGTTCGGCCTGCTGGGCCTGGCGACGATGGTGTTCAGCCTGGCCGGCACGCTGGTGACGCTGGGCAGTTTCAACGGCATCGCGCGGTACATCAGCCAGTATGAGGCGCGGGGGCAGTTGGGCGAGTTCTTCCGTGTCGTCGCCCGCCAAGTCTCGCTGCTGGCGGCGGCGATCACGGCGGTCCTGCTGGCCCTTTCGCCCTGGCTGGCGAGCTGGGTCATCGGCACCTCCGTTCATTCGCCGATCAGCCCGGAGGAGCGCTGGGCCGTTTTCGCGGCCGCACTGGCCAACGGGCTGCTGACGGCGCTCTATCTGAACCTCACCGCCTGGATGCGCGGCCTGCGGCTGTACCGGCTGCTGAGCCTGACCGACGTGGCCTACGCGGTGCTGTTTTTCGCCTTGGGCGCGCTGGTCCTGGCCATTCGCCCCAGCGCCATGATGGCCCTCGCGGCACACGCCGTGGCGCTGGCCCTGGTCCTGGCGGTGGGCATGTGGGCGGTGGGCCACGCGTTGGTCCGCCGCGCGGTGGAAGCGGCCGGCGCCGGCGAACTGCCGGCCGTTACCGCTCCCAGCGCGGTTGAGACGACAGGCGATTGGGCCATCCCCGTGGCGGCGGCGGAGCCTCCCGCTTCGGCCGCGATCGTGCCAACACCGCCGCGCCTGGCGATGCTGCGGCGCGTGCTGCGTTTTTCCCTCCCGGCCCTGGGCGCCGCCCTGGCGGCCATGTTGCTGGGCTATGTCAGCCTGTGGTTCGTGCAGCGCGAGGGCGGCGAGCGGCAGGCCGGGATTTTTCAGGCGTATTCCCAGCTCTGCCAGCCAATTGCCATCCTGGCGGCGACGATCTGGGGCGTGCTACTGCCCTATGCGGCCGTGCACTGGGAGCGACAGGAGCGGGAGCTGGCCCATCTCCAGCTTGAGACCGCGTTCAAGACCACCGCCGGCGGCCTGTTGACGCTGGCCGTGCTCCTCAACGTCTCCTCGCGCTGGTGGCTGGTGGTTCTGCCCGCGCACTATCGACAGGCGGCGGCGCTGCTGCCTTGGCTGTTGGTGCACGTGCTGGCAGTGTCGAACCTGGGCTACGTGTATGTCGCCAGCCAGCTTCGCGAGCGGCCGGCGGTGCTGGTGTATATCACGCTGGCCGGCGTGGTGGTCAACGCGCTGCTGGCGTGGCAGTGGGTGCCTTCGGCCGGCGCCCTGGGCGGCGCGCAGGCGGCGGCCGCCGGCGGGGCGGCGTGCATCATCGCCGCCGTGTGCTATCTGCGGGCCACGGGTTTTGGAGCCAGCGGTGCGGCCATGGTGCTGAGCCTGCTGGGGGGCGTGCTTCTGCTGCCGCCGACGGCGCAACTGCTGCTGCTGCTGGCCGGGTGGATCCTGGCGTTGATCTCACCCGCGGTGGTCACGCCGCCGCAGCGCGAGCTGCTCGCCAACGCGGCCCGCTCCCTCTGGACGAGGCTCAAGGGCAGAGCCTAGGCTCCCCAGCCGAATCTCGATCCCGAATTCCTGCCATCGTGGCGTGCACTTTTCAGCCAATCCTGCCGATAAAGAAGGTGTCCCCTCGCGCTGCGCACGCCGAGGGGAAACGGGAGATGATGCGACATGACAGACGCGATGGCTTTTCGCCAGGGTGTCCACCTGTTTCGCCAGGGGCGGTACGACGAAGCCGCCGCCGCCCTGGCGGAGGCGGCCGGCCGCGCGAGCCTGCTCGGAAAACTTTCCCGGCACTACCTGGGCCGCGCGCATTACCAGGCGGGGCTGGCGCTGGCCCGCGCGGGCCGGCTGTACGATGCGCTGATGCGCCTGCGGCAAGCCCGCCAGGTGCTGGGCGATCGCGCCAGCCTGGCCGTGCTGCTGGCCCAGCTTTGCCAGGCGGCCGGGTCGCCCGACCGCGCCGAGGCCCAGCTCCAGGCGGCCGGGGCCGGCGGCGAGGGAGCCGCCAAGGTGGAACTCGATCTGGCCGACCTGCAGCTTCGCGCCGGCCGGCCGCAACAAGCCGCGCTCACGCTCCATGACGCCCTTCGCCGACATCCCCAGGACAGCGGCCTGCACCTGCGGATGGGCCTGCTGCTGGCGCAGCAGGAGCAATACTGGCAGGCCAAGAAGCACCTGCTCCGCTGCGTCGAGCTGGCCAGCGACAGCGCCGATGCCCACTACTGGCTGGGCATGTGCGAGGCGGCCCTGGATGCTCCGGCCGCCGCCGCCACTCACCTGGGCCGCGCCTGCGCGCTGCGGCCCGACCAGATCGTCTGGGCCTACCAGTTGGCCCTGGCCTCGCGTGCCGCCGCCCAGCGCGGGTTGCCTGTGGAATTGCCCGTGGCGGCGCCGCTGTCCGTGCCGGATCGCGCCTCGCTGGCCGGGCTGGTCGAGCAGATCTCGCGCGACAGCGAGATGGTGCTGGCCATGCTGCAACTGCCGGAAAACGATGCGGATGATGAGCTGTTCGGCGCGCTGTCGGGCCTGCTGGAGCTGGCCCTGGAACAGCACGAGGCGCGGGCTGATTTGCACCATCGCCAGGCGCTGGTGCTCGATCGACTGGGCCGGCAGGATGAGGCCATCGCGCACGCCCGGCGGGCGGTCGAGATCAACCCGCAGTTCGTACAGGCGCACATCCTGCTGGGCAGCCTGCTGATGGGGCGTCAGCCCCAGGCGGCCGAGTCGCACCTGCGCCAGGCGGTGGCCTCCGGCGGCGACTACGCCGATGTGCACCTGCGCCTGGCCGATTTGGCGCGCCAGGCCGGCAATCTCGAGCAGGCGCGGGCCGAACTGGCTCGCGCCCTGGAAATCAACGGCAACTACGAGCAGGCCAAGGCGGCCCTGGCCGACCTGGCGGCCTGACGGGGAGACGATGTGAGTCATCTGCTGGAAATGCTGGGCAAGGCCCTGGACGGCGGTTTGGCCGACCGGCTGGGCCACTATTTCCACACCAATGCCGCCCTGGGGGTGGATGAGCTGACCGCCCGCGCCAAGGCGCAGCCGCTGCGCGGCGATATCCAGGTCCGCCTGGGGCTGGCGTACCTGCGCGCCGGCCAGGGGGCCGAGGCCGTCCAGCAACTGGAGCGGGCCTGCCAAAGCGCGCCCACCGACCTGGCGGCGCACCTGGCCCTGGCCTGCGCCCGGGAAGAAACCGGGCAAACCCTCGAGGCCCTGGAGGAAATTCAGCAGGTCCAGCGCGTCCACGGCGGCGATCCGCTGGTGACGTTCTGCCTGGGTTTGATGCTGGAAAAAACGGCCCGTCCCGAGGATGCCGCCGCCGCTTACCGCCAGGCCATCGAGATCAATCCCGAGTTGCTGGCGGCCCGGCAGCGGCTGGCGGCGATTGCGCTGGTCAATCACGATCTGGACGAGGCGATCGGGCAGTACGACTGGATCGTGCAGCAGAATCCCGCCGACACGCAGGCCCGCGCCACGCTGGGGCAGCTTTGCTACCGTGCCGGCGACTTCGCCGAGGCGGTGCGGCATTTTGAGGATGCCATCGCCATGGAGCCGGAAAACTGGGCCCTGGCCGATGAGCAGGTCGAGGCGCTAATGGCCGCCGGCCGGTTCCCCGAGGCCATCGAGCGGCTGCGCGAGATGCTCGAGATGCAGGGCGATTTTCCCGACCTGCACCTGCGCCTGGCCGACCTGTACGACCGCGTGGGTCAGGATGAGCAGGCCCAACTGCACTACCAAGCCGCGCTGGACCTCCAGCCCAACTACCTCGAGGCCCTGGTCCGCCTGGGCACGCACCATCTCATGCATGGCCGCTGGGCCGAAGCCAGCGAGGCCTTCGCCGGCGCCGTGGAGCTCAATGACGCCCTGATGACCGCGTATGTCGGCCTGGGCGTGGCGCAGAGCGCCGGCGGCCAGGATGCCGCGGCCCTGGCCACCTTCGACCTGGCGGCGGCGCTGGAACCCAACAGCTCGCTGCTGATGCGCGAGATGGCCCGCCTTCAGCTCAAAAGCGCCCTGGCCAGCCAATTGCCCGCCGCGGCCGATGCGCCGGCCCAACTCGAGGCGAAGAACCTCGCCTGCCCCGAGGGCCACGAGCTGCTGGCCGTGCAGTTGGAGCGGCATGCCGAGCACGTTCGCCGCGAGCCGATGCACGCCGATGTCCGCTATCGCTACGGCGTGCTGCTGCGGGCGGAAGGTCGCAGCGCCGAGGCGCTGGAGCAATTCGAGGCGGCCATCACTCTAAACCCGTCGTACACGCAGGCGATTATCAAGAAGGGCGTTACGCTGCTGGAACTCAAGCGGCCGCCCGAGGCGCTGGCCGCCTTCACCGCCGCCATGGAGCTTCAGCCGCAGTACGTGGACCTGCATTACCGCCTGGCGCTGCTGTACACGGATGGACGGCAATTCGAGCAGGCCGTGCGGCAGGTTGAGGCGGCCTTCGCCGCCACCGAGGGCCACGCCACGCGCGCCCGCCTGGCGCTGGCGCTCCAGCAGATGGGCCTTCTGGACCGGGCCGCCGCCACCTGGCGCAGCCTGCAAAAAACCTTCCACATCGCGACGGCCGGCAAGCCGGCGTGAGCCAACCGCAGAAAACGGCAGACACAAAGACCACAAAGGCCACGAAGAGCACGAAGAAAGGCGGGACAAATACTCTCATGTCTTCTTCTGTCTTCCTTTGTGCCCTTCGTGTTCTTCGTGATCTTTGTGTTCAATCTTGATCAGCGGCTTAGCGCCCTGGCAATACCAGAAACGCCGCGAACTCCTCCTCCATCGGCACGCTGACAGGCCCCTTGTAAACGCCCTCGGCTACGCTGGGGCCATAGGGGTCGCGGGCCTTGACCATCCGGAAGGCGGCGCCGCGGCGCAGGGCGGCGGAGAGATCCACCTTCACCGTGGCGGCCTTCGTCCAGTTGATTACGGCCACGTTCGCCCGCCCGGGCTCGTACTCGTTGGCGAAGACAAACACCGCCGGCACCGTCGGCATCGGGGCCTGCTTGGAACCGGCGTCGAATTCCTTGCCCGCCGCCGCCGTGGCCTTGCGCCAGCCGGGCAGGTCGTATTCGCCCAGCTTGCCGCCGGCGTACAGCAGGCCGCGGAAGATGCCCAGGTACAGGTTGTTGTCGAACGTGTCGGCCGCATCGAGGCTTTGCTCACCCAGGTTGGTCGGCGCGTCGCCCTGATAGCTGGTGCGCACCAGCACGCCCAGGCCGGCGGCCTGCACGGCATCAGGGTTCATGTTGGCATCCACCGTGGCGGCGTGGAGCGTTTTGGGCGGCAGGACGATCGTGTTGCCCGTCACCACGTTGGGCAGCGGCTTGACCATGCCCCCAAAGTCCGCCGGCCCATACGTCCAGTACATCCAATAATCCAGGAAGCTGCACGCCAGGTAGTTGTCGCGGAAGGTGACCTGCACCGGCCGCGACCAGCCGAATTGCACCTCGGGGGCATCATAGAAAACGCACTGCTCGACGGTGTTGTGGTGGTGCGGCTCCTTACCGCCGCCCAGCAGGAATCGCCCGCGGCTGATGATGTCCTGGCGGAAGTAAAAGCCGCTCAGGTAGCCGCCCTCGGTGTAGGCGTGGACGTTATAAGGCTGGCCGGTGGAGTCCTTGCGCGTGTCCAGGAACATGTTCTGGACGAAGTACTTGTAGCCATCCTCCTCCCAGTGGTTCTGCGTGTAGGTGGGATAGCCCCGCCGGCCCTTGGGGGCGCCGGCGGCGATTTTGAACAGGATGTTCCCGTAGTACACGTGGTCGGGCCCGCGCCGCCAGCCGCCGATGCCGTTGCAGGTCTGCGTGTCGTGGATGATGTTGTTGATGAGGTGCACGCCCGGCGCATTGGCGGTGCAGGCGTCCACGTCGAGCCACTTGCCATCCAGCCCGGTAATCTCCATTCCCCACACCCAGTTGTAAGGACCATTGATATTGAACCGCCCATTAATGGTGATGCGCTGGCCCGGCATCGCGCGATACACGATGGGCTGCTGGCGCGTGCCCTTGCCGGCCAGTACCATCGTGCCCACGTCGTAGCGGCCACCGGCCAGCCAGATGAGGTCGCCGGCCGTGGAGTTCTTGACGGCCTGCGCCAGGGGCGCCGGCTTGGCGGTCGACTCGCCACTGCCGGTGCCATCGGGCGAAACATACACCTGCCGCAGCGGCGTAAACGTGTGCACCCACGGCGCCGCCGGTGCGGCCGCCTCTTTACCAACCGCCGGGCCGGATTGGCGCGTGCAGGCGCAAAGAGAGATCATCGCGGCGAGAAGGAGAGAACCGGCCAGATGAAGACTCGTTCTCATGTCCAAGCCTCCGCTCTTGGAAAAGACCCAACGCCCTTCAGATAAACTGCGCGGCTTTGGCAATATGCACAATATGCATTCTTGCATATTCACGTATAGTGAATAAGTCTATTGTACGCAGCCAGATATGCCACTCAATGCCACGATTTTATGCAATAGTGCATATTGCTTAGACTGCATATCCCGCAGCATCCACAATTTTCGCATCTTCACAACAAGTTTTAAATCAATTATACGAATCAACTTACATGACGGATCGCATGAAGCCTCGACCCGCCCTTCGGAGGGGGCACCATCTTGGCTTTGGTCGGTCCGAACCCGCATGATTGCGTGTGAACCATATTTGGTTGTCAAGAACTGCCGACCTCGGCGCAGCTATCCAGCACCGGAAACAGAATCCAATTGAATGAAATGCATTAAGCCATAATAAGCCAAGGCACAGAACTTGTCAAGAAGATTCTTGGATTTTTCTTTCCTAATTCACCAGTCTGGCACTTGCAGCCACTGGCCTTCGTGCAGCGCGGACTCGTGTGCCATCACGCCGCAAGCCGCGTATCGAGCGGCAGTTACAACGTCGATGGCCGGCTGGCGTCCCGCCGCCACGGCCGAGACAAATTCGTGCACTAAATAGGCGTGCGAGCCGCCGTGGCCGCCGAGGTAGTCTTCGCGGCCGGTGGCGGCGGCGAAGGCCCGGGCCACTTCCTGGGGCAGGGGATCGCGCATCTCATCCACGCTCACCGGTGTGGCCTGCTGATTGGTCAGCCAGTGGCCGCTCTCGAAGCTGCCCCTGGTGCCGAAGATGCGGAACATCTCGCGACTCGGGCAGCCGACCTGGCGAAACTCGCAGATGCGCATCGTCGATCCGTTGCTCATCTTGAAGAGCGCCGTTTCATTCGCAAATGCATCATCCGCGAAAAACGCATCCCCCGTGCGGTCGGCAAAGCCCTGGCAGCTCACCTGGAGGGCATGGCAGCCCATCACGCTCATCGGGCCGCTGACCGTTATGTGGCACAATGGCTTATGTTATGAAATCATTTATAACTACATAAATTTAAGCTTTTTCTGGTCTGCCTGCAAAACCTGCCAAAATGCGATTTGCAGTCACGTAGACTGCCAATTCTGGCGGTCTACTTTGGCTCCTGGTCCGAGCGCTTTCGCTGGATGGCCCCTTCGGCGGCCGAGAGGTAGAGTTCGCAGCGAGCGGCATCTGAAGTGTTCCGCTTCAGCAGCTCGTCCACCTTGGCGGTCTGGCCCTTGGCCGCATACGCCCCTGCGAAGATCGGAAGGGCCTCTGGCCGCAATGAGCCATCCGCTTGGGCCGCCATCTTCGTCGCTTCCTCCATTCTCCCGGCCTCGATGTAGAGGGCGAGAACGGCCTTATCGCCGCCCATTCCCTTGGCAACACCCAGTGGATCGTGCAAGCTGCACCGCCGGTATTCAGAAATTGCTTTCATACCAAGGTCGGTGTCGCCAGCTTGGATGTAAAGACTCGCAAGTTCAAAGTATGCAGCCGCTTTGACAAACGATGCGAAGGGGTCATCCTTTGCCTCAACGATGGCTTGCGTCTCTCTTGCCGCCTGCTGTAGGGTTGCCGAGAATTGCTCCTTGGACGCATGATGAATTTCATACTCTGCAATGGCCGCCAAGCCGCTAGCTCGATCCTGAGGCTTCGGCAGCATTCCGAGAATCCTGCGAGCCTCCACCATGCTTCCCCGTGCGGCCTTCGCCTTCAGAATATCCCTAAGGTGCTCTGCCAATTCGTTGGCGTCCATGCCTCGCTGGGCAGCCGTCTTGGCAATGTCGCCCAGATCATCTGCAAGCGTGCCGGCCGCCGTCCAAGCCTCGCTTTTCGCTCTTTCCTCGGGTACCGTAATCAAACCGACGGTGTTAACGGCACCTCTTAGGTCGCCTTGCAAAACCTGTTTTTCTGCGATTCCCGCATAGGCTGAGGAACGCCGGGGTTCGTCAATTTGGGAGGCAATGGCAAGTGCTTTTGCAGAGTCTTTTCGTGCCGATATTCTGGCAATTAGAGATAGTACTCTTCCGTTCTGGCTGGCTTTGGCGATCGCCACGGCCCGGTCCACGTAGCCGTAATGCGTCAACTGTATGGGGATGAGGTCGATACATTCCTTCCTCTGACGTTCATCGACAACAGCTTGAGCAACGCGATTGGCCTTGTCTACATCGCCGATGGCGGCATAGCCCAACGCGATTCGAGCGATGGTCATGTCTCGCCGGTCCCACTGCGGTGAACCCTCCTTGGCGGCAAGACAGAGATTCTCCGCGGCTTTAAGCCATTGGGTGACTTCGGCGGGAACCGCCTGCGTAGCGGCCGGGGCCGATTGAGTGGCAGGCTGGCTGGCGGCCGGAACCGCTCCTAGCGCCGCCATGCCGGGCAGGAAGATCAAGATCGTCGTGAGAATCGCATACTTTCTCATAACTGCTCCTTTGCCGTCTACTCATCCGCCAACCCCACGCCGATGTGCCCCATCGACGCGTGCGTGCCCGCCACTTCGCCATCAAGGCTTGGCCTGTAGAGAGTAGCACCCCGGTTAACTTACGCAATCAAATTGGTTAATTGGAAACGGCGAAGAACGATGCACAACCAAGTTTTCCTCCGTGTTCTCTACTTGTCTTTTCTTCGCCTTGCCATTCTTTCATGCTTCTCTCTTCTCTGTGTTCTCTTCTTCCCTCCGTGTCCTCTGTGGTTCACTTTCGCGTGGAGTCTTCCAACTCCAGTCGCAGCATGTTCATCGCCATCAGCGCCGAGCGCAGGCGAACGCGGTCGCGCGGCCCGGGCAGCTGGTTTCGCTGGAGGCGAAGGCCCGTGGGGCCATCCAGCGCCGTGTACACCAGGCCGACGGGTTTATCTCCGCTGCCGCCGGTGGGGCCGGCAATGCCCGTGATCGACAGCGCGTAGGTCGTGCCGAAGCGCCGGCGCGTGTTCTGCGCCATCGCGCCGGCGACTTGCTCACTGACGGCCCCGTGTGCGGCTATCATCGCCTCATCCACATCCGCAAAGTCGCGTTTGACACGATTGTCATAGCAGATCAGGCCGCCGAGGAAATAGTCGCTGGCGCCGGATGGCTCGGTCAGCAGCTTGCCCAGCCAGCCGCCGGTGCAGCTCTCGGCGATGCTGAGTGTCGCGGCCCGCTGCCGCAGGAGCTGGCCGAGCACGGCCGGCAGCGTCTCTTCATCCACGCCATAAACCAGCTTGCCCAGCCGGCGGCGGATTTCCTCGACCCTCTGGTCGGCCAGTTTTTCGGCCTGATCCTTGGCGACGGCGGCGGCCCGCACGCGAATGCTCACCACCCCGTCGGCCACGGTCGTGCCCACCAGCGGGTTGGCGCTGCGGTGCATCAGGTCGCGGATCTCGGCCCCGACGGCGCTCTCGCCGGCGCCGAAGGTGTGCACGGTGCGAAACACCAGGCAGGCGGAGCCGGCCTTGCCGGCCAGCCGCGGCAGTACGTGCAGATCGATTAGAGTCCGCATCTCCGACGGCACGCCCGGCACGACGAAGACCTCCGCCTTGCCCACGCGGGCGTAAATGCCCGGGGCCGTGCCCACGGGGTTGGCCAGCGTCTCCGTGCCGGCCGGCCGCAGGGCCTGCACGCGGTTGGTCGGGTTCATCGACCAGCCGCGCCGCTCGAAGAAAAGCGTCAACTCCTCCAGCACTTTCTCATCCAGCACCAGCTCCACGCCCAGCACACCGGCCAGGGCCTGCCGCGTGAGATCATCCTCGGTGGGCCCAAGGCCGCCGGAGATGACCAGCACATCGGCCCCTACGGACTCGGCGGCGATGGCCGCCGCGATGTCGTCCACATGATCGCCCACGGTCACGTGGCGGAGAGTCACGATGCCCAGCTCCGCCAGGCGCGTGGAGATGTGGGCACTGTTGGTGTCGACGGTAAGGCCACTGGTCAGTTCGGTGCCGATGGAAAGAATGGCGGCTGTAATGCTCATGAACATCGATCTTAGAAGGGGAGAGTTCAAAATCCAGTATCTGGCTGTCAGCGGCGGCATGGCCAGTCACTTCCGACTAAGTCGGAAGTGATAAGCTGGGCAAAGAGCAAACGGGGGCAACTCTGCGTTGATGGCAGGACGCGTACATTGCGCCAGCCGTCAGGTCGGTCCCAGCAGCAGCCTTTTCGAGACCGTAAAGCGTTCCCAGCTCGAGCCGCCGCACTTGGGGCAGATGCCCGATTCGGGCAGTTTTCCGGGATCGTAGCCGCAGTAGTGGCAGTACAGCAGCACCAATTTGGGTCCTGCCAGGCTGGGGGCGACCCGGAACCGCCGCTGGGCACGGAGATCCGTCAGCAGCCCGCTACGCCGAAGTCGATCGTACCATCTGGCCATCGTGGCCTCCCCGAGCTGCGCAGAGTTGCGCAAAATGGATCGAAGGGTTCGCCAAACGATGGAGCCACCATGCTCCCTTGCACGTCCTCCCCTCAGGCATGGCATGTTCGGCCAAGCGGCCGCCAGCGGAAGTTTGTCCGACAGAGCGACACCCGCAACGTGGCGACAGTCTTGCCGACTCGATCCCGATGTGCGCCTAAGACCGATGGGATTAGAAGCACCGACACGAGATATTTAGGCCGGAAAATCGGAAAGGAGTGGCGGAGTCTTTATAAGATGTTCTATGATAATGATTTATGTGCGCCGCGAGCGTTCACTGGACACTTGGTCTGCGCGACACGGGTCACTATTAGCTTCCACTCCAGTCCATGGCCAATTCACTTCCGACCAAGAGGCTATCCGAATAACCCGGC
>PMYD01000014.1 GCA_003171335.1 Phycisphaerales bacterium | reverse complement strand
TGGGCGGACGGTTCGACCCTGAGCGGTTCGGCCGTGAGCGGCTCACCGTCGAACGGCTCACCGCCGAAGGGCCCACACGATCTATGAAGAACGGGCCGAAGCCCGGAATTGCCGATGGGGGGCTGGGTGCCGTGGCTGCGCTGTCTGCAGCCACGTGTGTCCGACCGACAACACGTGGTTGCAAACAGATGCAACCACGGCACCCTGGCAAAGCGGCGCGCTATAAGTACTCGCGCGAAAAAAAGTGTCTCTCCTTATAAGTACGCACACGAAACCGCCCTCATTTTTCAACAAATCCAAAAAGAATCTGCTAAGTACACTCCAACTGCCGTTACAGACGGAACAAATCGGAAAAATCCGGGCGCGAAATGGGAAAAGTCCGAGGCGATTTGGGGGTGGCGCGCGATGCGCAAAAATGGCACTTACGTCAATTTCTACCGGCAGGGGTCCTGGGGCTCTTTTCGTCAATTTCAACCTTGGGTGGCTCTTTGGGGCCTGGGCCTTGGCCAGCGCCGCCCGTAGTAGCTACGGGCGGCGGGGCAGCGACTCTTAGTATTCGGCATAGCTATTGGGGTCGGCCGTCAGCGGGAGCATTCCGTGGCCGGGGAATCCAACGGGGGGGGCGGACTCGGATAAGTTAACGCCCAGGTCGGTGTTGTTCTTGAACGTCAGGCCGCCTGAGCCGTAGATCAGAACGCTCCCATCAAAGGTGGCGTCCAGGTTGTTCATGGCAGTCAAGGCTTTGAGCGCCACGATGCCCGCGACGGAGGTCAGATTGTTCTTGCACTCCAGCGTAAAGCCCGGGGCCAGGATCGATACGCCCTCCAGTTGCCGGACCGCCGTGAAATTGGCGTCGTTGCTGGGTAACTGGTTGACGTCGTTGAAGCTCATGTTGTTCTTGTAGTAGATGTAGTTGTTGGCATCGCCGGAATTGGGGGCCTGATCATCGGCGACCAGAATGCCGGTGAACGCGCAGTTGTTGTTGAAGTAGATCTTGTTGGGCGACTGCACGTACATGACGCCCTGGATGGTCACGGCATTGCTGAACGTGGGATTGGTGTTAGCCGGGATGCGGATATTGGTGTACGTGCCGCCCGGCGGAGTGGGGGAATTCATGATATTGGTCGCCAGCGCCTTGTAGGCCGTGCGGTCGATGAAGGGCATGGCCATCGGCGGGGCATTGTAAAAGACTCCGCCATCCACGGTGGTGCCGGCCAGCGAGGCGGTGGCGCCGGGGGCGCTGACGGCGACATCGCCGGAGATATGGCCGCTGCCGCAACTGACGGCCAGGCCGGGCGAGGCGGAGTAGATCGAGCCGTCCGCCGGGTCGGTCGCGCCGACGATCGTGGTGTTCATGCCGAAGGTCACCGGCCCCAGGGAGCACACGCCGAAGGACAGGGTCTCATCCCAGTTGGGATGCAGGTCGATTCCCAGCCGCCGCTGCGTCGTGGTGATCGAGGAGCCCGTGCCCGAGCTGTACTGGCCGGTCACGGCCAGGTGCAGCGTGTTGGGGTCCTTCATGGTAAGCGTGGCGGTGCAGCTCTGGCCGGAGCCCAGGGTGATGCTGGGGATGGTGATGGTGTTGCCGTCGTAGGCGACCGTTTTGCTCTGGAGATTGTGCGTGCCGTCCAGCTTGGTCTGCAGGCTGCTGGCCGCGGTGTCCAGCAGGGCCTTGCCGCGCAAGCCGCCGGAGATGCCCAGATCGACCAGCGTGTTGACATGGAACGCCAGGCCGCATTCGGCGGCCAGTCGGGCGGTCTGCTGGGAGCGGAAGTTCCCGCTTTGCGCGAGGTTCAACGTTGTGGCGGCCTGGAAGGCCAGGCTCATGGAGCCAAACAGCACCAGGAAGACCATCACCACGACCACCGTGTTGCCGGCCCGCGTTGAGCGCGGCCGGCGTCGGGAACGCCGCCTGAGAAATTTGCCCTTGCGCACCATGCTTGCCCTCGTTCTACGAGTGAAACGCCCACTGGCCCATGACGGTCCACGCTCCGTTGGAAATGGCCAAGGACGGCAGCTTCACCTCCGTTCAACGAGGCGCACATCGCGCCGCCTCAGGGACCTTACGATAGGAATTGGGCCTGGGCGCGGCTGGCCCTGAGAACGTGTATGAAAACCGCCTCCGATCGTAGCACGGCCATCTTGGCCGTGATCCGGCAGTTCTTCCCCATGTCACCACGGGCGAGACGCCCATGCTACGTTTTCATACACGTTCTGAGAGAATTTCAACCCTCCGGCAGACCCTCCGACGGCCTCGCCCCGCCCGGTCGACGCGCCCTCGCCCAGGGGAAAAGGGACGGAAGAAGGGCGCCCGGTTTGCAGGGGTGTAATAGGGACATAATACGGGCTCGCGGCGCCCGGCGAGTCCATGGCGCTACCGCCGGATGGCGGCCGCCTCGGAGGCGTCATCAGGGAATCCCTTAGCAAGCAATCGCGAAACGCTTAGCACATATGCAGGCTGGGGCCTGATTGTTGGATTTCCGATTTGGCCTTATCGTTTGCTTAGCACATTTGAATGAACTCGGGGTCGTGGAGCTGCGGCTCAACACGAGGGCAGAAAAAAGTTCAAAGCGAAGGCCGGAAAGTGCCAATGAGCAGGGCGTTTGTCATCACGTGTGAGAGGGCGCCTCAGCGAGTGCGGCGGGCGGACCGGGCGATGCGCCCCGGCCGGCTCGGCGCGGCCGGCCAATCGGGGCGCCGGCGATCGGGCCTGGTCGAAGGGACATTCACGGACGACCTGGGTTGCGGGGCCTCCCTTTGTCATTTGTTCAAAGGGCTTCGTTGAAAAGGAGCAGGACCATGGCGGCACAGACACTGGTCGACGTCATTCGAACCGATGCGGAGCGCGAAGCGCTGTACCAGGAGATGCTGCACGATATTCGGACGCGCCGGCAATTCCGTGTGGACCCCAGCGATGCGGGTCCCAAGGTGGTGTTCCTGGAATGCCACTATTGCGGCTATTCCGCGGAAGATGGGCTGCCGCCCTCGGGCATCTGCCCCAAGTGCGGCGGCAGCAGTTGGGAGCGTTTCGCCCTGTCGCGCCGGCTGGTGCCGGCTCACATGCAGATGACGCCGGAGCGGCGGCGGCTGGCGGTGTGAAGTTGTTCGTCGAGTCCAGTGCCCTTCGCCTTTGCCCTTGGCCGTGGCCCAGCGCCACGCCAGCCGGAGGATGTGAGGCTCGGCGGCAAACCGTGCGGGTTTGCCGCCTCTGGCAGGCGTGAAGCGCCGGCCCGGCGGGGTGGGCGGCACAGGCCGGCGGGTGGCACAGGCTTTTAGCCTGTGTCCTCTGTGATTCTGCGGTATCTCATTCGGCACAGGTGGAGGCTCGGCGTCGCGGGGCGGGAGGCCGGCGGCGCGAGATCTTTTGGGACCGGGCCCGTGGCAGTCGCTCAGGCTGCACACGGGCCGGCCCGAAGCCGGACGAGGGCGACCCTTCCTGAAAAGAAATTCGCCAACCCGGTTGGCGGATACTTGCCAAACGATCCGCAGCGCGGTAGATTGTCACCCATAAGCAGTGGGTGTGCCGCCGACGCGGCCAGCAATTCAAAACGCAGGGATGCACGGTTTTTTCCACGGATGCTGGATGACGTCGGTCAGTTCGCGCACCGGACAAATCGGTCACTTGGTTGGGCTGTCGGGGGCCTTGCCATAAGCGGCTTAACCAGGTATAGTTACGGTTCTGGGCGTGCGACGCCACCGCTGCCGCTCCGTCGGCTGGCCGACGGATGAGCGCATCGCCGCCCAAAGAGTCTGGAATCGAAGCGCCTATGGATAACAGCGACAGCAAACGCGGCAAGTATCGGATCATGGTTGTCGACGACCATGAACTCATGCGCTCCGGCCTCATTCAGCTCATCGAGCTGGAAGACGACATGGCGGTGTGCGCCCAGGCCGCCGATGTGCACGGCGCGCTGGAGGAGCTGGACAAGTGCGACCCGGATGTGGCCGTGGTGGACATCTCCCTGCGCGACAGCAGCGGCATCGAGCTGATCAAGGACATGAAGATCCGCCGGCCCAAGCTGCCGGTGCTGGTGCTGTCGATGCACGGCGAATCGTTCTACGCCGAGCGCGTGCTGCGGGCGGGGGCCCGCGGCTACGTGACCAAGGATGAGGCCTCCACCAAGGTCATCGCCGGCCTGCGGGCGGTGCTGGCCGGCGAGGTGTACGTCAGCGAGAAAGTGGCTACCAAGATGCTCGGCCGCATGATCGGCCGCGCGCCCACCGATGCCTTTCCCATCGACCGGCTGACCGATCGCGAATTCGAGGTCTTCGAGCTGATCGGCGGAGGAATGTCCACGCGGGAAATCGCCTCGCAGCTCCACCTGAGCATCAAGACTATCGAGACCTACCGCGAGCACATCAAGGCCAAGCTCAACCTGGACGGCGCCACCGAACTGATCACGTACGCCGTGCAGTGGTCTCAGTCCGAAAGACGGCCGTAAGCGCGACGGAGCTGAGAAGCCTTCAGGTGGCATGCCCTCCCGTCCGAAGCGAAGCGAGGACGGGTGGGCATGGGGTGCCGTGCTACGGGAAATCCATGCCCACCCGCATCGTCCGCTGCCGCGGCCGCCGCGTGAGGGCATGCCACCGGTTCCCGCATTTCCACCCTTTGACACGCGCCGGAAAATCCCTGTGCGCCCCGGCTTTACCGGGTTATCATGGACTGGCTCTGAGCGTGAGATCCCGTCGGCGAGGTGTTTTCATGACAGGACAGTCCATCGACAAGGCGGTCATTCTAGCCCGCGGGCTGGGCAAGCGCATGCGCCAGCAGGATCAGGCGGCGGCGCTCTCGGGCGACCAGGCGGCCGTGGCCGACCAGGGCCTCAAGGCCATGATCCCCATCGGCCGGCCGTTCCTGGATTACGTGCTGTCGGCCTTGGCCGATGCGGGCTGCCGCCAGGTGTGCCTGGTGATCGGCCCGGAGCACCAGCAGGTGCGCGAGTACTACGGCCGGCTGAATTCCCGACGCATCGCCGTGAGCTTCGCCGTGCAGCACGAGCCCAAGGGCACCGCGGATGCCGTGCTGGCCGCCGAGGCCTTCGCCGCACGCGATGCGGTGATCGTGATCAACAGCGACAACTACTATCCCGTCGAGGCCCTTTCCCGCCTGCGCACCGACTGCCCCGGCAGCGGCATGGTGGCCTTCGGCCGCCAGGGCCTGCTGGCCGGCAATATCGCCGCCGAGCGGATTGAGAAGTTCGCCATCGTGCAGGTGGATGGATCCGGCCGCCTGGTGAAAATCGTGGAAAAGCCCACGCCGCAGCAGATCGCCGCCATCGGCCAGCCCATCCGCGTGAGCATGAACTGCTGGCGGTTTGGCCCGGCGATTTACCCCGCCTGCCGGGCGATCAAACCCTCGCCGCGCGGCGAGTTGGAGCTGCCCGATGCGGTGCAGCAGGCCATGGCGGCCGACGAGATCTTTACCGTGGTCCAGAGCGACCAGCCCGTGCTGGATATGTCCAGCCGCGGCGATATCGCTTCGATCAAGGAGCGGCTTGCCCGCGTGAAGGTGGAGTTGTGAGCAAGCCGCGATCGCTCAAGGCGCTGATCGATGTGCCCGCGATGACCGCGGTGCTGACCCAGCGCGGCCTGGATCTCGCCGTCGCCCTGGACAAGGCCACGCTCATCGCGCGGGCGGCCAGCAACCTGCTGACCGCCGGCCTGCCTGCCAGCGCGGCCGCACGGGTGTGGCTGGTGCCCGGACGCATCGAGGTGCTGGGCAAACACACCGACTACGCCGGCGGCCGCAGCCTCGTGACGGCGGTGGAACGCGGCTTCTGCATGGTGGCCCTGCCGCACGAGGGGTCGCAGATGCACGTGCTGGCCTGCGATATCGGCGAGCAGGCCCGCTTCGAGATTTCGCCCGATCTGACGCCCATCACCGGCCACTGGCAGAACTACCCCATGACCGTGGTTCGCCGGCTGTCCCGCAATTTTCCCGAATGCCGCCGCGGGGCGGTGCTGGCGCTGTCCAGCGATCTGCCGGCGGCGGCGGGCGTGTCCAGCTCCAGCGCGTTCATCGTCGGCGTGTACCTGGCGATGGCGGCGATCAACGACCTGCCGGCGACGGAAACCTTCCGCCGGAACATCGACACGCCCGAGTCGCTCTCGGAGTACCTGGGCACCATTGAGAACGGGCGAACCTTCCGCCAGCTCGCCGGCGACCGCGGCGTGGGCACGTTCGGCGGCAGCGAGGACCACACGGCCATCCTGTGCTGCCAGGCAGGCCAGCTCAGCCAGTATGCCTTCTGCCCGGTGCGGCTGGAGCGGCTGATTCCGCTGCCGGCCGACCTGGTGCTGGCCGTGGCCTCCAGCGGCGTGCGGGCGGAGAAGACCCGCCACACGATGGAGCAGTTCAACCGCGCCAGCCGGCTGGCCGCCGCCGTCGTCGAGGCCTGGAACCGCGCCAGCGGCAAGCACTACGGCACGCTCGGCGATGCCATGGCCAACGGCGGCCGCGAGGCCGTGGGCGAGATTCGCCAGGTGCTGGCCGGTCAGACCGAGGCGGCCTCCTTCAGCGGCGATGAGCTGGTCCGCCGGTTCGACCATTTCTACAGCGAAAACGAGCAGATCATCCCGGCCGCGGCGGCCGCCCTGGCCGCGGGCGATGTGGCCAGCTTCGGCGCCCTGGTCGATCGCTCGCAGGCGGGCGCCGAGGAACTCCTGGACAACCAGGTGGAGCAGACGATTTTCCTGGCCCGCTCGGCCCGGCAGTGCGGCGGCCTGGCCGCCTCGGCCTTCGGCGCGGGCTTTGGCGGCAGCGTCTGGGCGCTCTTTGCCGGCGACCGCGCGGCCGAACAGCTTGCCGCCTGGCGCCAGGCCTATCACCGCGCCTACCCCGACCTGGCCGACCACGCCAGCTTCTTCCTCACTCGCCCAGGCGCGGCGGCGTTTGAGTTGACCTAGAGCAACTCGCTCTTGATCTGTCACATTCAGGCTGGCTGCGACTGCAGCTCGCGGCGTCAGAAAAACCTCAGCATATAAGGAATATGCCTTCGGTTTTCTTCCTTGCCATCCTTGTCTCGCCGACGCCTGAATATGACATCTCAATCGTTCGGTGCTCTAACTTCCTTCATCTTCCCCCGCGCTCGACGGCGTACAGCCGGAACGCCGGCAGTTGGCCCGCCAGTAAGGGGCCCGGCTCGATCAGCCGCTCGAAGTGCAAGCCGCACCGCTCCAGCAGCCGCTGGGAGGCGACGTTGTCGACGTGGCAGCGGGCCTCGACGCGCGACAGGCCCAGTTCGATCAGGGCGAAGCGGATGATCTCGCGCACGGCCTCGCTCGCCAGACCCTGTCCCCAGTAGTCCCGCGCCAGCACGTAGCCGATCTCGGCCCGACCCTCGCGTGCAGAAACGTTCACGAAGCCCGCCGTGCCGATCAGCCGCGCATCCGCCGCCAGTTCGATTCCCCAGGAAGCGGGCCGGCCGACGGCGTAGCGGGCGAGCGTCTCGGCGAGGAACTGCCGCGAATCGGCCAGCGTGCGGTGGGCCCGCCAACTGAGGTAACGGGCGACCTGCTCATCGCGGGCGTAGGCGAAAACCGCCTGGGCGTCGGACATTTCCAGCGGCCGCAGGACAAGCCTGGGCGTGGTCAGCCGCGGCAGCGCCCGTAAGATGGCGGCCAGATCTTTCACCGCGGCCTCGTGGGGTGATAGGGGAGCCAGGAGGAAGATCGCACGCTTTCTTCCGGCCAGCCTTTTGTCTCGGACGTTCGCACAGCGCACGGCTGCAAACAACGCAGCCGTGGCACCCCGGGAATTGGGCGTGGCCTCCAGGGTATCGGGCGCTTCGGGCTACGTGTGGTAGTCGGCATTGATGGCAATATACTCGCGCGACAGGTCGCACGTCAGCACGGTGTAGCGGCCGCTTCCCAGGTGCAGGTCCAGCTCGACGGAAATTTCGCTGCCGGCCATGTACTTTTGTGCGGCCGCCAGGTCGAAGCGGCAACTGGCGCCGCGGCGCATGACGGTCACGCCGCCCAGCTTGCAACTGGCGCGGTCCTGGTCGACGCGGGCCTGGCTGCGGCCGGCGGCGGCGAGGATGCGGCCCCAGTTGGGGTCGCCGCCGTGCACGGCGCACTTGAAGAGCGGACTCTCGGCGATGCTGCGGGCCGCCAGGCGCGCCTCGGCATCGCTGCGCGCGCCGCCAACGGTCACGCGCACCAGCTTGGTGGCCCCTTCGCCATCGCGAACGATGGCCTCGGCCAGCGCGCCGCACACCTCTTCCAGCAGCCCGCCCAGCTTTTGGGCGTCGGTGCCGCCGGTGATCGTGCGATTGGCCGCCGCACCGCTGGCCAGGACGATCAGCGTGTCGGAGGTGCTGGTGTCGCCATCGACGGTGATGGCGTTGAAGGTGGTGTCGGCCGCCGTGCGGAGGATTCTGTGCAGCGCCGAGGCGGCGATGGCGGCATCGGTCGTCACGAACACGAGCATGGTGGCCATGGAGGGGGCGATCATGCCGGAGCCCTTGGCCACGCCGGCCACGGTGATGCGCTGCCCGCCCAGCCGGCCCTGCACGATGGCCGTCTTGGGCCGCGTGTCGGTGGTCATGATGGCCCGGGCGACGGCGTCATCACCGCCGGTGGACAGTGCGGCCGCCGCGCCGGCGATGCCGGCGCGAAGCTTCTCCATCGGCATGGGCTGGCCGATCACGCCGGTGGAGCAGATCAGCACCTGCCCCAGCGCGCAGCCCACGCCCTTGGCGGTCAGGCTGGCCATGGTAGCCGCATCGCGGTCGCCGCGCGGGCCGTTGCACGTATTGGCGCAGCCGGCGTTGACGGCGATGGCGCGGATCAGCCCGTGGCCCCTGGGCAGCAGGCGGCGATTCCACCGCACCGGCGCCCCGACCACCTGGTTCGTGGTCGTCATCATGGCCGCCGGCACCGGGCCGTCGTCGGCGGCGATGATGGCGACATCCTCCACCTCGCGCCGCTTGATGCCGCAGCGCACCGCGCCGGCCACGAAGCCGGCCGGCAGCGTGATATGTCGGTTGCTCTTCATTTAAATCAGTCCCGTTCTTTCCTCCCATCCGAACATGATGTTCATGTTCTGGATGGCCTGCCCGCTGGCGCCCTTAATGAGGTTGTCCAGCACGGAGAACAGCATCACCTTGCCCTTGGCCACGCGGGCGGTCATATCGCAGAAGTTCGTATGCGCCACATCCTTGGTCGCCGGCAGGGCGTCAGCGCCGCGGATGCGGATGAAGGGCTCCTCGCGATAGGCATCGCGCAGCACCTCGATGAGCTTCTCGGCCGTCACATCGCTCTCGGTGGGCGTGGCGTAAATGCTGCTGAGCATGCCGCGGTCCATCGGGCACAGGTGCGGCACGAAGAGCAGCGAGACTTCCCGCCCCGTGGCCGCCGAGAGCGACTGCTCGATCTCCGGCATGTGCCGGTGCGTGCCCGGCGCGTAGGGCTCGAAGTTCTCGTTGCGGTCGGGGTAGTGCGTCTTGCGGTTGGGCGCTCGGCCCGCGCCGGAGACGCCGCTCACGGCGTTCACCACGATTCCCGTCGGCTCGATCAGCCCGGCCCGCAGCAGCGGCGCCAGCGGCAGCGCCGAGCAGGTGGGGTAGCAGCCGGGGTTGGCCACCAGGCCGGCCCCCGCAATGCGGTCGCGGAACAGCTCGGGCAGCCCGTACACGGCCTCGGCCAGATGCTCCAGGTCGGTATGCGGGCAGTACCACTTCTCATACACCGCCCGGTCCGAGAGGCGGTAATCGGCCGACCAGTCGATCACCCGCAGCCCCGCCGCCCGGAGCATCGGCACGTAGCTCATGGCCACCTTGTGCGGCACGCACAGCATGGCCAGGTCGGCGGTGCGGGCGATCTTGGCCGGGTCGAACCGCTCCTGCTCCATGGGCAGCAGGCCGGTGAGCAGGGGGAAAAAGGAATCGATCGGCCCCAGCTCGTTTTCCGGGCCGTACAAACCGGTGATCTGCACCTTCTCATGGCGCAGCAGCCAGCGAATGGCCTCAAAGCCGGCATACCCGGTCGCGCCGATCAGGGCGATTCGAACTTTCTTGTTCTTGCTGCCTCGCGAAGGCATGGTTTTCCTCACCGTTGTTGAAACGCCTGAGCATCTGTTCTGCCGTCCCTACGGGACTGGCGCTCCAATTGCCTCGGGTCCCAGCACTGAAGTGCTGGGCTATCTTCAGCCGTCCCTGCGGGACGGATGGTGGATATCAAAACGACGACCCCGGCCGACAGGTGGCCGGGGCCGAGAATTTCGTGTGGCTTGTCCGACCAACATCTAGCGCTTGGAGAACTGGAAGCTCCTGCGAGCGCCGGACCTGCCGTATTTCTTGCGTTCCACCTTGCGGGCATCGCGGGTTAAGAGGCCCTGGTCGCGCAGCGCCGCCTCGCTGGCCGGGTCGGCCTTGACCAAGGCACGGGCCACGCCCAGAACCACCGCGCCGGTCTGGCCGGTCAGGCCGCCGCCGTGCACGTTGATGAAAATATCCCACTTACCCGTGGCGTTGCCGACGGCGAGGGTGGCATTGATCGCCAGCCGGTCGCCCTCGCGCGGGAAGTACTCTTCCAGGGCGCGGTCGTTGATGAGGAACTTGCCTTCCCCCGGGCGAATCCGCACGCGGGCGACAGCCGTCTTGCGGCGGCCGGTGCCCCAGGTAAACGGGCTGGCGGGCTTGGTGGGGGTGGCGATATCAATCTGAGTCATCGCGTCAATCCTCTACAGGGTGTCACAATTCCAGAATCTTAGGCTGCTGGGCCTGGTGCGGATGCTCGCTGCCGGCGTACACCTTGAGCTTCTTGCCCAACTTGTCCCCCAGCCGGCTCTTGGGCAGCATGCGTTGCACGGCCAGTTCGATGATCCGCTCGGGATGCTTCTGCTGCATCCGGTCGAACGACATGCTCTTGTGGCCGCCGGGGTAGCGCGTGTACCAGTCGTATTCCTTGTCCTGGCGCTTCTTGCCGGTGACCCGCACCTTCTCGGCGTTGATGACCACCACAAAATCGCCCGTGTCCACCGAGGGGGTGTACGTGGGGCGGTGCTTGCCCATCAGGATCGTGGCCACGCGGGCGGCCAGCCGGCCTAAAACCTTGTCCGTCGCATCCACCACGTGCCAAGCCTGTTCCAGCTCGCCCGGCTTGGCCCGGTAGGATTTCATCGCAGGCGTCAGTGCCATAAGTTATACCTTCCCGTCAATTCACCAATGATACGAGCCCGGCATTATCACATATTAGAGGGCTGTGTCAAGCGGGGAAAAAGTACTTTTGCCGCGTGCAAGAGCAAGCCGTCGGGGCGGCAAAACCCCATCGCCGGCGCGGGGCCTCGCGTGGCGAAAAAAAGCCTCACTCCATATATGTTTAACGCGAAACTGCCACTCGGTGTGCACACTTGTGAAGTTTTTTTCATCTTCATGAAGAATGACGCCGCGAAAAATCGGAATTCTCGGAATACATATCTCTTCCGGCCGACCGGCAAGCTTGCATAAGCCGGGGCAGCAGGGTATCTAACAGTCGCTTTGAAGGCGACTCAAGAGAATCTGTCAGCACTCTGGCTGCCGCCGGCCCGCGCGGCGGCGGTGGTGCGCGGCTTCAGGCGGGTGACCGTAGCGCTGCTGGCGGTGAATATCGCCTGGCGGCTGCTGCGCTATGCGCTGGGCTTTCCGCTCTGGGGCGATGAGGCGTTCATCGCCGCCAGCCTGTTCACGCGCGATTTTTCCAACGTCGCCACGCACATGGAATACGGCCAGGCGGCCCCCGCGCTGTTCATGTGGGCCGAGCTGGCGGCCACGCGGCTGTGGGGCTTGTCCATCTACGCCATGCGGCTGGCGCCCATGCTCAGCGGACTGGCGGCGGCCGTCCTGTTCTGGGATTTTGCCCAGCGCGTGCTCAACGCCCGCGCGGCCCTGCTGGCCGTGGCTGTTTTCGCCGCCTCGGTGTACCCGGTGCGGCACGCCTGCGAGGTCAAACCCTACGCCACCGACCTGCTGGCGGCGCTGGCCCTGCTGGAGGTGGCCTGGGCCGTGCGGCGGCGGCCGGGCAGCCTGTGGCGCTGGGCGGGACTGACGTTACTTGGCGGCGTGGCCGTCTGGTGCTCATATCCGGCGGCGTTCGTGTTCGGCGGCGTGATTGCCATGCTGGGCCTGGGGGCCCTGCGCTGTCGCAGCGGCCGACAGCTTGCCGCTTGCACGATCTGTGCGGCCGTGACCATCACCAGCTTCGCCATCATGGCCAAACTCGTGGCCGCGCCGCAGCACGAGGCCTTCGGCCCCGGTGGTGCAACCTGGATCAACGCCTGGCCGCCGCTGGAAAAACCCTGGTTACTGCCCTGGTGGCTGCTGGATGTGCAGGCCGGCAACATGATGGCCTATCCCATCGGCGGCAAACATTTCGGCAGCAGCGCCACATTGCTGCTGGCGATCGTCGGAGCGGTCATCCTGTGGCGGCGCGGCCGCCGGGAGCTATTGGGCATGCTGCTGATCCCCGTGGGGCTGACGCTGGTGGCGGCGGCGCTGCACAAATATCCCTACGGCACCAGCGCCCGCATCGCTCAGCACATGGCCCCGGCCTTCTGCCTGCTGATGGGCGTGGGCATCGCCGCCGCACTTGGCCGCTTGCCGCGGGCGATGCGGCTGCGCGGCGTGTACGCCGTGGCGGCACTCATGGCCGCCATCGCGGCGGCGGGCATGGCGATTGACATTGTCCATCCCTATAAGGAGCTGGATGCCCGCGACTGCCGCAACGCCGTCAGCGCGCTGGCCAAGGCGGCGGGCCAGGGCGACCGCTGGGTCATCTTCAACTCGCTCGATCCGGTCAGCTATGCCCCGCTGCTCAGGGATGCCAAGGGTTCCGGCGCGAGTTTTCTCTACTATGTTCGCTACCTCGCCCCGGCAAAAGTCGACTGGTCCCCGCCGGCGGCGCAGGTGAGCCTGCCGGCCTCGGGCCATCTGTGGCTGATCGCCTACTACGACAACAACCTGCCCATGCCGCAGGAGCAGCTCGACGCGTACGTGGCGGGTGTGACCGACCGATTGGGTTCAGCGAAAAAGCAGTCCTGGGACTTGGGCAAGCCTTCCAAGAGCGGTCCGCTCCAAGAGCGGATGGTGGTCTGGGAATACGGGAAACTGCCGACAATGATCCTTCACATTACTCATCGCGGTGCCTGGAAAGAGGCGGTTGCCAGGGGCGCCTACACAGCCGACTCTCTTGCCAAACAAGGTTTCATTCATTGCTCAGCCCCAGGACAGGTCGTGAGCGTGGCCAATGCCAATTTTCCCGGGCAGAAGGATCTTGTTCTGCTTTGCATCGATCCCAGCAAGCTGAAGGCCCATGTCAAGTACGAGAACCTGGAGGGAGGCCAAACGCTGTTCCCCCATGTTTACGGCCCCATTGACTTGGATGCGGTAATGGGTGTCTTGGATTTTCCCCCCGACAGAGATGGTTCTTTCCATCTGCCTCATTCCCTGGCCGATTCAACAAGTGACTGAGCATGGCTCGTGTGCGACGAGGCTGCACGCGCTAAATTTCCCGGCACACCTTCTCTGCGGCGGCGGCGAGCAGATCTTCCGCCTGGGTCATGGCCTGCTCCACGGGCATATCGGGTGGGCTGATGGCGACGGCCTTGGCCAGGTGCAGGGCGGCGATGGCCGCCGGTCCATCGGCCAGCCGGCCGGGCAGGGCGATCACCGGTACGCCGGCCGCACTGGCTGCGCGGGCCACGCCGCTGAGGGTCTTGCCGCTGGCGGTCTGGGCGTCGAGCTGGCCTTCGCCGGTGAGCACCAGGTCCGCCCCGGCGAGCTTGCCCGCCAGGTCAGCGGCCTGGAGCACCACATCCACGCCGCGAACCAGATGCGCGCGGCAGAACGCGAGCAACCCCGCGCCTAATCCGCCGGCCGCACCGGCGCCCGGCACCTCGCGCACCGGTCGGCCCAGGCGGCGTTCCACGATATCGTAAAAGCGAGTCAGATTGGCCTCCAGCACGGCTACATCGGCCGGCGAGGCGCCTTTTTGCGGGCCGTAGATCGCCGCCGCCCCGCGCGGGCCCAGCAGCGGGTTATCCACATCGCAGGCGACGTCGATCCGGCCAGCGCCGATGCGGCTGTCCATGGCCGCTACATCCAGATCGGCCACCTCGGCCAGCCGCCCGCCGGTCAATAGCGCCGTGATCTGGCGGCCTGCGCGGTCGAAGAAGCGCGCCCCCAGCGCCTGGGCCATGCCCGCCCCGCCATCCGTCGTCGCCGAGCCGCCGATGCCGACGATCAGCCGCGCTGCGCCGGCGGCCAGGGCGGCGGCCATCAGCTCGCCGGTGCCGAACGTGGTGGTGTGAAGCGGATTGCGCTTGGCCGGCGGTACAAGAATCAGCCCGCTGGCCCGGGCCATCTCGACCACCGCCGTGCGGCCATCGCCAAGCAGGCCCCAGTCCGCCTCGATTTTCGTTTCGGGCAGCGGCCCGGTCACCTTCGCCTGGCGGATCTGGCCGCCGGTGGCCCACACCAGGGCCTCGGTCGTTCCGTTGCCGCCATCGGCCATGGGCACTTCGACGATCTCGGCCGCCGGCCACACGCGGCGCACCCCGCGGGCCATCGCCCGACAGGCTTGCCGGGCCGTCAGCGAGCCCTTATACGAATCCGGCGCCAGCACAATTCGCATCCGACACTCCGATCTGGCGGATAGATCACTTCCGTCCGATCAACCGATTAACCGCTTAACCGATTGCCCCGTCAACTGTTTAACCTTCGCACTTCATGCGGGCCGCCGCGGCGGCGGCGGTTGGTCCTCCCGCCGGCCGTATCGTACGTTTCCTGCAAGACCGGCATGTGTATAGGTCAACGCCGGTAGTGCAGCCAGATGTGCCGCTTGGCGCCATTTCGGGGCGTCGCAGGCCAAAGGATGTAGACATTCATGGATGATGCCCTGACCATCCAACCCACAATCCTGGTCCTGGACAGCGATCGTGCGCGGCTGGCCGCGCGCTGCGGGCAGTTGGTCTCGCACGGCTGGCACGTTCGCCCGGCGCGGGTGCTGAGCGAGGCGGGGAGCCTGCTCCAGACGGGCCAGATCGATATGGCGCTGGTGCACATCGACCCGGCGGTGGCGGCCAGCACCGACCTGCCCGGCCAGTTGCAGCGGGCCGGCGGCGGGGCCTTCCTGCCGGTGATCATCCTCCACGATGCCCCCGCCAGCGAGCAGGATCGCTGCCGCTGCCTGGATAGCGGGGCCGACGAGGTGGTCCTGGCCTCCATCGGGCCGGCGGAGCTGTGGGCCCGCATGCGGGCGCTGCTGCGGATCAAGGACCTCCAGGATGCCCTGGCCGAGAGCCGCCGCGCGCTGGGCGAGGCCCTGCACCGCGAGCAGGAACTCCAGGGGGCCCTGCGGGCCGACAACGAGCGGCTGAGCAAGCAGGTCATCACTGACCCCCTGACGCGGCTCTATAACCGCCGCTATTTCGAGCGGTTCCTGATCGATGAGTTCAAGATCGCCAAGCGCTACGGCCATTCGCTGGGCCTCTTGATGCTGGACCTGGACCACTTCAAGATGGTCAACGACCAGCACGGCCACCCGGCGGGCGACTTCGTGCTCAAGGAATTCAGCGTCATCATGCGGCAGAGCATCCGCGAGTCGGACGTCGCCAGTCGCACCGGCGGCGAGGAGTTCGCCATCATCCTGCCCCGGGCCGACCGCCTACAGTCGGATGGATTCGCCCGGCGCATCCGCCAGACTGTGGCCGAGCACGCCTTCATCACCGGCACCGCGCAAATCAACATCACCTGCTCGGTCGGCCTGGCGTGCTATGGCAACGATGCCGACGTAACCACGCCGGACCACCTGATGTACTTCGCCGACCAGGCCCTGTACGCCGCCAAGCAGGCCGGCCGCAACTGCGTGGTGCACTGGTTCGAAATGGACAGCGCCGTCAAGGCCCGCGCCCATTCGCAGGTTCGCGAAGTGCTGGTGGCCGAGGAGCCGGCCGGGGCGCTGCAGACGTAAGGAGGGAGGCTATAGGCTTTAGGCTGGCCTGCTACGCCAGAGGCTTCGCAGGCCTTGGCTTGCCCTGCGAAGCCCCTTGTGGGCGAAGCAGGGAGGCTGTAGGAACGGCCGGAAAGAGGCCCCGAACTTCCACCGGTCTTCTCAAACGTGTAAACTAGGGCTGTGGCGGGGACGAAGTCGTCCCCTCTTTTCCGGCTGTTCCTACAGCCTAAAGCCTACAGCCTATAGCCTTGTTCCATCTGGAGCCATTGATGCTGCATCAGGTGTTGCCCGTCATCCTGGTCTTCATCAAGAACTGCGTGCTGGCCTTCATTCCGACGTTCTTCGCCGTCGATGCGATCAGCGTGCTGCCGCTCTTTGTGGGTTTGACCGACGGCATGGATGTTGCCCAGCGGCGGCGGGTGGTGTGGGAATCGATGGGCACGGCCCTGGCGGTCTCGCTGGGCTTCCTGCTGTTCGGCCGCTCCGTCTTCAAGCTGATGGGCGTGACCGTCAACGATTTCATGGTCGCCGGCGGGCTGTTGCTGTTCATGCTGGCAACTCTGGACATGCTCACATCGCGCAAGCCCGCCCGCGAGGGCCTCACCGGCGTGGGCGCCGTGCCCATCGGTACGCCGCTGATCGCCGGGCCGGCCGTGCTGGCCATCAGCCTGATCCTCGTCGATGTCTACGGCTGGGGCCCGACGATTATTGCCGTCACCGGCAACGTGCTCTTCGCCGGCGGCGTGCTGCGCTCGGCCGAACTGCTGGGCCGCGTCCTGGGCAAGACCGGCGTGCGCGTCGCCTCCAAGGTCTCCAGCCTGCTCCTGGCGGCCTTCGCCGTCATGATGGTCAGGAAGGGATTGGTGGAGATCATCACCAGCGTGATAGCGAAGAAGTAGATTGCCAATTGCAAATTGAAGAATCAGGTCACGCGTGACAATCAACGCTGAACAAGTCCTTGTTCGGCCTCTTCAATTCGCAATTTGCAATTGGCAATTTGCAATTGGCAATTTGCAATAGTCCCATGCGGCCACCTCAATCCCAAACCACTCGCTCATCCTTCAGCGGTAGCTCCACCGCCTGGCCCGTCCTGGCCGACTGGTACATCGCCAGGGCGATCTCCAACGTCTTGCGGGCGCTGTCGGCGGTGATGAGTGGCTGGGCCTCACCGCGGGCGGCGGCGGTCATGGCCTCGATGACCGTGCGATGGTCGGCGAAATCGAAATCCGCCGGGCCGCCGGCGGCGGTCGCCACCGAGCCGCGGCCGAGCTGACGAATCTCTTCATCCTCCGGCTTTTCCTCGCGGAACTTCCAGGTGACCATCTTCTCGCCGGCCATGATGGCCGTGCCGTTGGCGCCGTTAACCTCGATGCGGATATCGGTGCCCGGCCACAGCGCCGTCGACGCCACGACCACGCCCTGGGCGCCGTTGCCGTAGTCCAGAAACGCCTGGAGTGAGTCTTCCAGCTTCACCTGCGGGTGGCCCAGGTTGGTCATCTTCGCCTGCACGCGGGCCACCGGGCCCATGAGGTACTGCAAGAGGTCGATGTAGTGAAACGCGTGCTGAATGGTCACGCCCGCCCCGGACTGGCGGCTGGAGCGCCACGGGTCGGAGAAGTAATACTCGGTGGTCCGGAACCACTTCATGTACGCATCCGCCTGGAGCAGCCGGCCGAAGCGGCCCTGCTCGATGGCCTTCTTCATCGCCTGGATGGGTTTTCGCACGCGGCACTGGAGCACCACCCCCAGGTGCACGCCGGCCTTCTTGGCGGCGGCGATCATGGCGTCCGTATCGGCCAGGCTCATGGCCGGCGGCTTTTCCGTCAAGACGTGCTTACCCGCGTTGGCAGCGGCGACGGCGGCATCGCGGTGCAGGTGGTTGGGCGTCAGCACGCACACCACGTTCACATCCTTGTCGGCCAGCAGGGCCTCCAGGCTGTGATACGCCTTGCAGCCGAACTGTGCCGCCATCTTATCTGCCCGCTCAGCGGCCACATCGGCCACGGCCACCAGCTTGGCCCCATCAATGGCGGCAATGCTCTTGGCGTGGAAAGGGGCAATCAGACCCGCTCCGAGGAGACCGAAACCAACCGTCTTGCTGCTTGCCATGACTGGGGTCCTTAAGGGTCAACCCGCAGCAAACACGCGGGAAATTCCAAATTCCAAATCCCAAATTCCAAACAACGGTTCGACCGCCCTGAGCGGTTCGGCCGTGAGCGGCTCACCGTCGAACGGCTCACCGCCGAAGGGGCACCAAATCCCAAGCACCAAACTCCTGACGGCAGCTCCCATCCAAATCCGCACCTTTGTTCCCCGTTTGGAATTTGGTGCTTGGAATTTGTTTGGGATTTGGAATTTGGGATTTGGGATTTACGGAATCAAGACTGCCTTCAGTGCTCTCTGGTGATCGATATCCGCGAAAACCGACTCCCACTCCGCCAGCGGCTTTCGGTGCGTAATGATCGCGCCGAGGTTCATCTTGCCGCCGGCCACGAGATTGATGGTCTTATCCCAGCAGGTGTAGCTGGTGGACAGGCAGAAGAACATGTCCAGCACCTTGAACGAGGCCTTGCTGTACGGGAACGGGATGGGCTCGGGCCTTGTCAGGCCGATGGCGCAGAAGCGGCCTTTCTTGCGGGCCAGATCGACGCCCATGGCGATGCCGCCGGCCGAGCCGGAGCACTCGACGACCAGGTCGGCGCCGCGGCCGTCGGACAGCTCCTGCACCACTTCGACGGGATTTTGCTGCTGGCCGTTGACGGTGCGGCCAAAGCCCAGTTCGCGGGCCTTGGGCAGGCGCAAGGGCTCATCCACATCGCGGCCGATGATGACCACCTCGCGCGCCCCGGCGGCCCGTGCGGCCATCGCCGCCAAAAGGCCAATGGGCCCGGGGCCGACCACGGCCACCAGGTCGCCCGCCTCGACGGTGGCCCGCTCCAGCACATCGTGCACGGCGTTGGCGGCCGGCTCGATCACCGCGGCCACCTCATCGCTCATGGAGGCGGGAACCTTGTGCAGCAGCCGCTCGGGCATGACCAGGTATTCCGCCATCGCGCCATCAATGCCCCAGCCGGGGCTGCGCTTGGCGGCGCAAATCTGAATATTGCCGGTCCGGCACAGGTAGCAGTGCCCGCAGGCCTTCGTGTGCGGCTCGCCCACCACGCGGTCGCCCACGGCCACCAGCGAGATGTCCGGCCCCACCTTCTCCACGCGGCCGCAGAATTCGTGCCCCAGGGTTACCGGCGGCCAGTAGGGGAACTGGTCATCGCGGACGTGCAGATCGGTGCCGCACACGCCGGCGGCCAGGATCTTCAGCAGCACCTCGCCGGGGCCGGCCGTCGGCACCGGAACATCGCGAAGCTCCAGACAGCCTTTGCCTTTCTGCGTCTTGACCAGCGCTTTCATATCAACTCCAACTCATGGTGAGGGTGGCACAGGCTTTCCAGCCTGTGGCCGTTTCCCATAATGACACAGGCTGAAAGCCTGTGCCACCTGAGATCACCAGTTCACCGCCAGGTTGGCCAGCGTTTCGGCGGCCGTGGCCAGGCCGGCCAGCGGCATGTGCTCGTTTTTCGAGTGGGCCACGCCCAGGCTGCCGCCGCCGAAGACGACGGTGGGAATATTCAGCGGCGGGTTGTTGTAGTAGCACGCATCGCACGAGGCGCACAGGGCGTCGATCCGGCTGGGCTGGCCCGCCGCCGCCGCGGCCGCCAGCAGGGCCTTGGGCAGGGCGTGCTCGGGCGGGCAGATGGAAGAATCGTGCCGGTACGTGGCTTCGACCTTGAACTGGCCGGCCATCTCCGGCCCGCCCTCGCGCTCGATGGCGGCGGTAATCTCCGCCACCACCTGCCGGGCGGTGCGATTGGGCAAGAGGCCGATAATGCCTTCCAGCTTCGCCTGGGCGGGCACGCTGGCCGGCCAGGCGCCGGCGGTGCAGCGCCCGACCACCAGGGGCATGGGGTTTTCGTACTTGTCGAACAGCGGCTGGCCGCGCGACTGGGAAAGCAGGTCGGCGTGGTAGCGTTTCAGGATATCCACCGCGCGGATGGCCATGTCCAAGGCGCTGCGCGGCTTGATGGTGGCGCCGCTGCCGGGATGGGCGGCGCTGCCGGTCAGCGTGATGCGGAACCACACGGCCCCGCGGATGCTGGTTCGCAGGATGCCCTCTGTTGGCTCCAGCACGATGCAGCCATCGGCCTGCTCGCCGCGCCGGGCCATGGCCAGCGTGCCGTTGCCGCCGACCTCTTCCTCGACCACCAGGTGGGCGATCAGGTCGCCGCCGAGTTTCACCTTCAAATCTTTCAGCGCCGCCATCGTCAGCCAGATCGTGGCGGCCTGGCCTTTGGCGTCGCAGGAGCCTCGGCCCCAGATTGCGCCATCGCGAAGCGTGGGCGTGAAGGGGTTGGGCTGGTCCTCGCTGGGGGGCACGGTATCGAGGTGCGTGTTCAGCAGCAGTCGCCGGCCATTGCCGCTGCCGGGCAGAACCGCGCGGAGGTTCCACCGGCCGGTGTAGTCGATGCCCTCGACGGGGAAGCTGAAATCCGGGTCTTTCCTTATCGCGTTCGATACCTCAACCCGCTCCGTCGCCGCCACGCGCTTGAAGGCCTGCTCGCAGCAGGCCATGGCGTCTTTCTCCTGCCCGGACAGCGAGGGAATAGCGACCAGGTCGGAGAGGAACTTGGTGGCGTCGGCGAGGCGAGCTTGGACGGCCTTGGAGATGTCAGCGGCGTTTACCATCGTGAAATTCCAAATCCCAAATTCCAAATCCCAAACAAGCACCAAATCCCAAGCACCAAACCTCTAATGGCAGCTCCCATCCAAACCCGCACCCTTGTTCCCCGTTTGGAATTTGGTGCTTGGAATTTGTTTGGGATTTGGGATTTGGAATTTGGGATTTCTTCTCCCGCTTAAAGTTGAACTTCCCGCTCAGCTCTCCAGGCTCAGCAGCGCCTTTTCCATAATATCGCAGCTCTCCATCGCCTCGGCCTGGCTGATGCACAAGGGCGGGGCCACGCGCACGACGTTGCCCCAGATGCCCACCGAGCCGATCAGGAGGCCGTACTCGGCGCAGCGATCGATCAGCCGCTTCATGATATCCGGGGCCGGCTCCTTGGTCTTCTTGTCCTTGACCAGTTCCATGCCCATGATCAACCCGCGGCCGCGCACATCGCCCAGGTAGCGTGACTTCTCCTGGAGCTGCTGGAGCCGGGCCATGATCACCTTGCCCATGCGGGCGGAATTCTCGACCAGGTGCTCCTCATCCATCACTTCCAGAATGGCCGAGACGGCGGCGCTGGAGACCGGGTTGCCGCCGACGGTGGAACTCATCTCGCCGCGGCCCAGGCAACTGATCACCTCGCCCTTGGCCGCCACCGCCGAGGTGGGAATGCCGTTGCCGATGCCCTTGCCGATGGAGACCACATCGGGCGTGATGTGCTCCCAGTCCATGGCCCACATCGTGCCCGTGCGGCCGTACGAGCTTTGCACCTCATCGAGCCCGAACAGGATGCCCTTGGCGCGGCACCACTTCTCCAGCTCCGTCAGGTAGCCCTTGGGCGGGAAGATGAAGCCGGCGGCGCCCTGGTAGGGCTCGGTAAACACACCGGCGATCGAGCCGGTGGAGCTGTAGCGCACGGCATCTTCCAGGCGGCTCATGCAGTAGTCGATCAGGCCGGCGTCGCCGCCCGCGACCGGGCTGCGGTAGGGGTAGGGGAAGGGGGCTCGAATGACGCCCGGCATGGCCGGGCCATACTTGCGCTTGGGGCCGCCCAGGCCGCCGATACTGGCCGCGGCGTACGTGCGGCCGTGGAAGCCGCCCTCAAACCCGATGATCTCGAAGTTGCCCGTCTTGCGCTTCATGATGCGCAGGCACGCTTCCACCGCCTCCGAGCCGGTGGTCAGGAAGAACACCTTGTCCAGGTGGGCCGGCAGGTGCTTCACCATCGCCTCGGCCGCGCGAACGCGGGCCTCGGTGGGGCATTCGTAGTTGTTGATAAGCTTGGCGGCCGCATTCTGCACCGCCGCCACCAGCTTGGGATGCGCGTGACCCAGGTTGGTCACTAAGACGCCGCTGGTCCAGTCGATGAACCGGTTGCCGTCCACATCGGTGACGACCACGCCGCGGCCGCTGTCCCACACCACTTGCGCCTGGTAGCCGGTCGTCTCCGCCTCGTACTGCTTCCACTTGGCCAGAAGTGCGGCCGACTTGGGCCCGGGAATCGCGGTGGTAACGCTCGTCACGCGCGTTGGCGCATCGCCGCCGCCGCAATGAAAGTCTTTCGATGACATTCTGACCGGCTTCTTGGCCATCTTGCTCACCGCTTGTTTACCTCCAGCGCCTCGGGATTGATCGGGATACGCGGCTTCTTTCCCGCGGCGAACAAATCGATATCTTCGACGATCTTCTCGCGAATGCTCGTCTCGGCATCCCTGCTGTACCAGCTCAGGTGCGGGGTGAGCACGACGTTGTCCAGGTTCAGCAGCGGGTAGTCGGTCTTGGGCGGCTCCTTGGTGAAGACGTCGATTCCGGCCCCCGCGAGGGTGCGTTTCTTCAGCGCGGTCGCCAGGGCCTCCACATCCACCACGCCGCCGCGCGAGGTGTTGATCAGGTAGGCGGAGGGCTTCATCCAGCTTATGGACTCGGCGTTCATCAGGCCGCGCGTCTCATCGTTCAGCGGGGGGTGCAGCGTGACGTAATCACTGGCCTGGCACAACTCCTTAAGGGAAATCGCCTTAACGCCAAGTTCCTGCTGCCGCGCCTTGGGCAGGTAGGGGTCGCACACGAGGAATTTCGCATCCAGGCCGCTGAGCTTGTGCAGCACTAAGGAGCCGATCCGCCCGCAGCCGACGATGCCCACCGTGCTGCCGGCCAGGCGGAAAATGGGCTGGATGGGGGCGAAATCCCACTCGCCGCGCTTCACCGAATCATCCAGCACCTTGCGGCTCCAGACCACCTTGCGAGCGCAGGCGTACATCAGGGCGATGGCCTGCTCGGCCACCTCATGCGAGCAATAATCGGGAATGTATTCGCAGATGATGCCGCGGGCGGTCAGCGCCGGCACATCCACGTTGTCGTAGCCGGCACCGTGGCGGATCACCAGCTTGACGTTCTTCCAGCCGGCGATCACCTCGGGCGAGATCTTGACCATGTTGACGACCACCACATCCGCCTCGGCCGTGGCGGCAATGACCTCGGCGGCGGGGGCCTGCTTCAACTGGTGGGTGCGGAACTCATGGCCGCGCTGGGCCATCTCCCGCGCCTCCCAGTCGAGGTCGGTCTCGATGTAGTCGGTGACGACAATCTTTAACTTCCTGGCCATGGAAACACATCCTCCGGCTGCCCTGCACGCGGGCAAAAAAACTCCGCAGGCTGAGCGCACGCCGGCCCAAGAGAAAGAATACCGGTCTGCTGCACTTGCGGTTGACATTAAGTAACCCGACGGTACGCTAGGTGTCAAGTTTCATTTGGTACTCGGAGACAAGCGTGACAGAGGCCGTTATCAAACATCGTGACCCCATCTCCAGCCGCCAGAAGCTCGTGGAGGCGGCGGTGGAAGTTTTTGCCGAGCACGGGCCGCATCAGGCCACGGTGGAGGAGATCTGCCGTAAGGCCGGGCTGACAAAGAGGATGGCGTATCACTACTTCGGCTCTAAACGCGGGCTATACGCCGCCGCACTGGCCTTTGTGTACGACCAGTTCTTCTCCGTGGAGATCTCGCTTTCCACGATGATGATGCCCGCCGAGGAGCTGCTCGACAAGCTCGTCCGCCGCTACTACGAATTCCTCGATGCCAACCTGGAATTCGTGCGGCTGATCTGCTACGAGAACCTCAACGAGGGCCGCATCGCCGAGACGCTGCACCTGAAAGATAAGAAAGCTCCGATTATTCTGGCCTTGCAACTGGCCCTGGAGAAGGGGCAGCAGCAGGACCGGTTCCGTAAGGACATCGACGTCACCGAACTGCTGGCCAGCATTTTTTCCCTGTGCTTTTTTTACTTCGCCAACCGCCACACGATGCGCGAGCTCTTCCCCGATGCCGCGCCCTCCAAAGGCCGCATGCCCGGCCGCATTCAGCACGTGCTGGGGCTGCTGATGAGGGGGATTCAGGAGGGAAACGGTCAAAGCCAAGCCGCAAAATGAGACGCGTTTCTCAATGGGTTAATCGGTTAACTGGTTAATCGGTTAACTGGATTCTTCTTGAGTGTCTTCTCTGATGGTTCATGTGAGAAAGCTGGTTTGGTGCTGAAAGGCCTGCGGCAAAAATCCAATTAACCAGTTAACCAATTAACCGATTAACCACGTTTCGGGGCGACCCCGGAGATTATGGAAATGAAACCGCTGGGCCTGGGCATCATCGGCCTTCACCATCAGCACCCGCGCTGGTATCACCCGCTGTGGGACAACCTGCCGCAGTATAAGCCCGTGGCGGTGGCGGAGGCGGATGAGGCGTTTTTGAAGGCTTCGAATGATGAATTCTTCCACTTGAATGCCTACACCGATTATCACCAGCTCCTCGACCGCAAGGATGTGGACGTGGTGATCATCTGGACGCCCCATAGCCAGATGCCCCAGGTGGTGGCCGATGCCGCCGCCGCCGGCAAGCACGTGATCGTGGAAAAACCCTGCTGCGCCGACCTGGCGGGCGGCCGGCGGATCGCCGAGGCGGCCCGGAAGCACCCGCGGCTGAAAATCTCCGCGCCCTATTGCTGGCGGGCGCATAGCGTTACGCCGCACATTCGCCAGGCCGTGCAGGCGGGCCTATTAGGCGAGGTGCGGGCCATGGAAGGCCGGCTCAACGCCGGCGGGGCACACCGCTACATCCGCGACAACTGCCCGTGGATGCTGCTCAATTCCGAGCGCGGCGGCCCGCTGTGGAATCTCGGCGTGCACTGGATCGACTACCTGCGCTGGATGACCGGCCGGGAGATCATCAGCGTCTGCGGCCAGGTCACCCGTGTGGCCGGCGGCCCGCAGCGCGAGATTGAAGATGTCGGCCAGGCGCTACTCACCTTCGACAACGGCGCGGTGGCCTTTGTCGAGGCCAGCTACTCCCTGCCCGACAGCTTCCCCGGCAAGCGCGATGTGGCCGTGTCGCTTCGCGGCACGCTGGGCGATGCCGTGTGGAACCCGGCCTGGGAGGGCGTGGTGGATAAGCTCCTCTTAGTCAGCGAGGCCCCTCACGTGCCGCCGGCCGACCGCTGCAGGACCGTCGAAATCACCAGTAAGTTCTACCCCGGCTACTGCGGCCACATGGGCATCAACTTCCTGGCCGACTTCGCCGACGCCATCCGCGATGACCGCCCGCCGATGGTCACGCCGGATGACATCCTGGGCGCGGTGCGCGTGGCCGATGCGTTTTACCGGTCCGTCGCCAGCGGCAAGGCCGAGAAGGTCGAGGCGAAGTAGTTTCTCGGTTGCGGATCTCGGGATGATGGATCAAGTGACGGTCAAAAGGGCGGCGAGCAGACTCTGCGGCGACGCCTGCCGATAACGCCTGCCGACAACGCCTGCTTGGCCTTCAACCCCGGAGGGGTTGAAATAGCTTCAGCCCCGGGTTGGCGAAGACCGCGAAGCGGCGAGCCTACCCGGGGAACCGGACAAAATCGCCCTCAACCCCGGGAGGGGTTGAATAGCTGCGTCTCGAACCATTCTGCCCGCCGTCGTGCTATTCAACCCCTGCCGGGGTAGGAACTTCTTTTGACCTTACCCCAGGGTAGCCTCGCTGTGCTCGGCAACCCTGGGCTGGAGCTGTCTCAACCCCTTCCGGGGTTGAAGAGAACCATCAGTCCCAAGCAGTCGGTACGTGCCATCGTGCCGAGGCAATGCGCACGTGCCATCGTGCCGAGGCGCAATGCGCACGTGCCATCGTGCCGAGGCGCAATGCGCACGTGCCATCGTGCCGAGGCAATGCGCACGTGCCATCGTGCCGAAGCAATCCGCACGTGCCATCGTGCCGAGGCATTCGGCACGTGCCATCCTGCGAATGTCCCGTGGCAGGGGCGCCCCGCCGGTCGAATTTCGATGTTACTTTTCGGCCGCGGTTTTGCCGCCCGGCCTCTCGTTCTCCTTGGCCGGCGCATCCGGTTGCCGCTGGGGCTCCATGGTGCATTTCCACTCGTCGATCCAGCCCCGCTGATCGCAGGCCGGGCAGCCGGCCCCGAGGCAGTCGGGGCAGACCGAATGCGGGCAGATTCGGGCCAGGGTCTCGGCGGCCTGGCGCACGCCCGCGTGGAAGCGGGGGAAATCCAGGTGGCGGTAGATGCTGTCGGGCTTATCGATCCTGTGCGAGGTGTCAATCGCCATCGCCAGCAGCCATTCCACATCCTGCACAATTCCCGGGCGGTCCGCGAAGGCATCGCGCAGCTTGCCGGCGTGAGGGCCGGTAAACGGCCGGCCCAGGACATCGCGGTCCATCTCGTCCAGGTCCTCATCGTCCACGCGCGGGGCGGCGGGCCGGCGGTCGGGCCCGATGATGGGGCGTTTGCGGTTCAGTGGGTACCACTTGCCATCGGCCCCGCGCCGACGGGCCAACTGAGGAATTTCCTCAGTTGGATTGCTTACCCAGTTTACCAGTTCAGGCTTAGCCTGAACTGAATCTTTCATCAGTTTTCCCGTAAGTGATTGAAGCTTAATCCTTTGTCTGCGCACAGTGCTGTCTACGACCCCGACGTGTCGGGCGATGCTGCCATCCGTTTCACGCGGAAAGAGCCTCAGGCCCCTATGAACTGCGTTGACCTTGTCACAGTTCATTCGCCTCATTCCGTGACTCTTGTTAGCCCCAAGGGATTCCCAAACAGCTTCCTTCTTGGTTCCCTCTTTCACCTCGGCCGCGATTCGCTCCTTTCCAATCTGCATGGCGGCGTGGTAGCGGTGAAAACCGTCGTACAGCCAGTGATCCGTGCCGTCGAACATGACCGCTATGGGCGGAAACTCCACCCCGGCGGCCATGTCCTCGGCGTACTCCTCAACCAACTCGGGCGACATCTCCACTCGCGGCTGCGTGTCGCCGTCCAATCGGATGTGCTTTAACATCAGTGATTCCAAAGACATGTGTAATGCCTCCCTTTCTAAGTTATGCCGGCCGCATCCGGTTTGTCGCCTCGTGCTCGCACCGGATGCGTCTATACCGGCCAGTCTCCTGGTTAGTCCAACACCGATGTTGGGTAATAAACAATGCTAGTCACAACTATAACCATCAACTACACCGTGGCTATCCTAACGCGCCAGTCGATTCTTGTCCATAGGGATTCCTTAAGAATTTCTTTTTTTCTTGGAAGAGGGGAAATGGAAATGCCGGCCGAGAAACGCGAGCGCCGTGAATCGCCAAGGCCTCTCCTGCGGAAAGTTGCTTTAGCCTCCCCAGGAGGCGTTTGATCATTAGCCCCGGCGCGCTGCCCCCAAGCGNNGCGCCAGCGAGCGCGGGGGCGAGCCCGGGGTGAGGGGGGCGATCCGAAGACAAAGAGCCCCGGCAGGGGCGATTGAAGGGCGCAGATGGAGGCGATACCGCGACTGTGCCGCTCAATCGCCGTTGCGGGCTCCCAGAAGAGGGGGTCCTTCCTTTCCCCAGGCTCGACCCTCGCTCGCTTCGCTCGCTCAGGGCAGCGCCAGGGGCTAATGGTCAGTCGCCCTGGCGGGCTCAAGAAACCCAAGACACTCAGGCCGCTCGCCCTGGCTCGGTCGGCGCCCTTCTCAAGCAGGATGTGAATATACACTACTCTGGGTGAAACTTGGTTCGAGCACGCGTGGGCCAACTTCTCTTACAGCGCCAGCGTGTTGTAATCCTTTATTCCCTCCAGCGTCCACCACTGCCGGACGGCGGCGACGCCGGCCGCATCGCGGGTGAAGGGCTTTTCCCCGCCGGTCAGCCGGCCGATGGCCGCGGCGGCGGCGAAGCGCACGGCGTCGTTGCTGACTTCGCTGTTCTCGGAAAGGGCCACCTGGGTGGCCAGGTAATAGATGGCCCGCCGGTCGCCCAAGGCGGCCAGCGTATCCACGATGAAGACCTTCAATTCCAGGGCATCGGCGGCGCCATCGGGGGCGCGGTAGCTCTCCAGCATGCGCAGCAGCGGCAGCACGGCCGCACGGCCGAAACGCTCCAACTCCGCAAAACGCGACTGGCGAACTTCACCACTCCAATCCCCAAGGTGCAGGTAGATTTCCTCGAGCTTGCCCTGAATCTCCTGCTCGTTGGCGCCGGTGGCGGCGTTGAGCATGCCGTCCAGCATTTCGTCGGACAGCCCCAGGTGGTGGGCGATCTTCTCCAGCACGTGGCGCTCGACCGGGTCGATGCGGCCGTCCGCCTGGGTCAGGTCGATCAGGTCCTGGAGCGCGTGCTGCGCCTCGGCCGGCGAGGCGGGCAGGCGGATCTGCCTTGACCCCTGGCGCACCTCCTCGACGAGCTGCTTGAACTCCTGGGCGGAAATCCCCAGGCGGTCCCGCACGCGCTCGATGTGGTGCTTCTCGTCCTCGCTGATCTTGCCCATCGTCAGCGCCAGCACCAGGGCGTTGTGCATCGTCGTCAGTCGGCCGTCGGCCATGATCTACTCTCCCCGAAAGTGAACGCGAAGGCCACAAAGCCCGCAAAGATCACGAAGCAGAGCAAAGAGGCCACGCACACTGCCCCTTATCTTACTCTCTTTGTCTTTCTTTGTGTTCTTCGTGTTCTTCGTGCTCTTTGTGTCCTCTTCATCTACGCCAGCACGACCCAGCCCGTATCCGCCGCCCACTGCCGGCTGACATTCACCTTGCCGGCGGCATCGTGGCTGATGTGCCGGGCGTTGAAGCCCAGGGCGCTGCCGGCCTTGCCCGGCGGGCAGGTGAGGAACGGCCAGGCGATGCGGATATCCAGCCGCCAGCCGCCGGCGGCGCGGCGCGGGGTTACCTGGATGCCATCATGGGAGTGCCAAATCGGCCGCACGACGGCGACGGGGCATTTGCCGGTGGCCTTGTCGGGCAGGCCGATGAAGATCTGCCAGAACAGCTTGGGCGGCCGGTCGGCCTGCGGGCGAGCCAGCATCGAAAGGTCCAGGTCCAGCACGAGGCGGTCGCCTTTTTCCACCCAGCGGCCGCTGTTGTGGTCGGGCAGGAAGGCCGCATCATCGCGAATCATGGCCCGCAGGTGCAGGGCCTGGGCGTCGTAGGCCGCGGCGAGGGTCGCGCCGTGCAGGCGGGCAAGCCTGGCCGGCGTTTTCACATCACCCAGCTCGCCGGCCATCGACGCCTTGGGGCCGCCGGCCAGCGCCTTGGCGCCGCCCGGGCGGGCCAGCAGGATTTGAAGCTCGGCCGGCAGCTTGCTCGTGGAGGCCAGCGTTTCGAGCGTGTTTTCGATCGCCAATCCCAGCCGGATGGGCCGGTTGGGCCGGATCGTGCCGGCGAATTTCACCGGCAGACTCTTGCGCTCGAACGCGGCCAGCTCGCCGATGGCTTTGCCCACCTTCACTTCCGCCCCGCGCGGCCGTGCGGCCACGGCGATTTGCGGCCGCGCCACCTGGTCGGAGATGTTGTAGCACTCCACCCGCGCGGCCATTTCCACCGCCGCACTACCGCCCTTCAGCGTGCAGCGTGCCAGCTTGCCTGGTAAAAGCCGCACGGCCAGCCGGCCGTAGTCGCTGTCCAGCGTGCGGATGGTCTCCTTGAGCTGCGAGATGATCTCGATGTGCTGCGGGCATTTGGTCAGGCACGCCCCGCAGGCGATGCAGCGCGTGGCGCGGTTGTCGCTCTCGGCGTAGCGGCGGTGAGCCCGATCCTTCAGCTCGTACACGCGGTACTCGTTCAGGGCGTCGAAATTCCGCGGAATGTCCACCCCGTGCGGGCAGGGCATGCAGTATTTGCAGCCGGTGCAGTACAGGTCGGCCAGCTTCTTGTAGCGTTTGAGCACGCCCTCGACCTTGCGCCGTTCGCCGGCGGTCAGGGCGGTCTTGCGGGCGGCGATGCGGCAGTTCTCCTCCACGTGCTTCATCTCGGTCATGCCCGAGATCGCCACATCGATATAGGGGTTGGCGATGACAAACCGCAGCGCCACCTCCGGCACGCTGGCAGCGCCGGGGATGAGTTTCTGCAGCGCCTCGGAGGGCGCGCCCAGCCGGCCGCCGCCCACCGGGCCCATGACGACGATGCCCATGCCCTGCTTTTTCACGGCGGCAAAAGCCGGTTCGTTGGTCCGGTCCAGCAGGTTGTACTGGCAGGTCACCACGTCAAACAGGCCGGTGGCCGCGATGCGGGCAAGCTGTTCTGCCGTGTCGTGGAACGAGAAGCAGATATGCTTGATCAGCCCCTGCTCCTTGGCCTTGGCGATCCACTCGTACGAGCCGCCCTTGCACGCGACGTGCTCGTCGAAGCGCTTGCCCCACAGCGCATGAAAGCAGTACAGGTCGATACAGTCTACCTGGAGTTTTTTCAGCGACTGCTCGAGCGTGCGCCAGAACACATCGTGCTGGTCGCGTTTGTAGTTGGGCGTTTTCGTCGAGACGACGACCTTGTCGCGCCAGCCCTTTAAAGCCAGGCCCACGGCCGTCTCGCTGTCGGCCCCGCAGTAGCCCGCGGCCGAGTCGACATAGTTGACGCCCTTTTCAAACGCCCGCTGCATCATGGGCACGGCCAGGTCGTAGTCGACCTTCGCGCCCTTCATGGGCAGCCGCATGGCGCCGAAGCCCAGCACGGACACTTTCAGACCGGTTCGCTTGCCTAACGTCGTGTACTGCATACGGCCTCCGGTAAGCAGACTATAGGCCGTAGACTCTATGCGAAAAGCACGCGGGAGGCTAGAGGCTCTGTTCCCATAGGTCATGGCTAATGGTCATCAACAATTTGAGTGGACAAAGTCGTATTGGTGGATTCCTACGCCAAGCGGTTCAAGCTCCGGAGGAGCGAAAGGTCGTAGCCGGGGGCGTAAGCCCCCGGAAAGGGCACGCCATGAATCCCAAGCCCCGAAGGGGCGGCAGGCTGTGCGGGCGCCCCAAAACGATCTGTCGCCCCGTTGGGGCTTGGGAGAGAACCGCCGCGATCTCCGGGGGCTGACGCCCCCGGCTAAGGTCTGCCGCTCCTTCGGAGCTCCTGCCACCTTGGCGGAGGTGGGCTGCGGCATGACGGCGTCCATCTGATTTGTCGATGACCATCAGCCATGGTGATGCGGGAAGTCGAAGAGAAAACCAGCCCGTTCTAACGGGCTCAAATCTCGCGACGTCCCCCAAGAAAAAGCGAGCCCCGCCGGGATTATTCGGCGGGGCCCGCCATCCAGTTTGCCGGACGATTGCAGTCGTCAGGCCAGCGGCCGCACATCCAGTGGCTCTTTCTAAAGAAATCGCCGCCGGGGCGCTCGCCGCGGGCGGCAAACCAGCCGTCAGAGACGGCCTGGGCCGCCGGCAGCGGAGGGGAGCATCAAACGAGCCGCACGTGGCACAGGCATGGCCCGTGACCCTGAGTGACACAGGCTAAAAGCCTGTGCCACCTACGTGCTTCGACAGCACGGTCGTCGCAGTGACGGTCGAGCGTCGTCGTTCGGTCTGCCGGGGACGAAGGTTGCGCCCTGACGCATCAGGGGCGATGCTCATTACGAGCCGGTCCCGCATCGCGAAAATTCACGCTCGACGGATTTTCAGGCTGTCGACGGGGCCAGCGGCCGCCGTCTCGTTCCAGTCGGCTCCCGCGCCGACCGATACCACAACCGCCCTGTCTGTCCATCGCCGGCACATGTCACTCACTCCTTTCGCCGCGAAAGTGAGAACCCGGGGCGGTGAATTCGTATTTTTCCGCCGCACGGGCCGTTCGACCCTGGGCCAGGGCGGCCACGCGGCGGGTTTTTCGTAATGTTTCCGCCGGCCGATCGGGGCAGGTCGACCGGCGGCGGAAATGTCGTACCACTCAGTGCCCATCAACCGGGTCCGTCTCGGCAGCTCACCAGGACGTCGGTTGCACAACTTACACAACCCCGACGGGCACACCCGAACCCTACAATACGGTTGCCCGCGGGGCCTGAAATTCTGGATTTTTGGTTTGCGATTGAAAGCTGGCTGGCAGGCGGTTAATCCGTTAATCGGTGAACTGGTTAATCGGTCGGCAGTGTGGCCAGTTCGGTTCCGGTTTTTTTTCCGATTAACCGATTAACCAAGAGCGAGCGAAGCGAGCGGACCGATTAACCGATTATCGACATTTCGCTACTCTGGTCACATACCCCCGCGCCGTCTGTGGCGTGCCGTGCTGGTTCTCCTGGCGTGCTTCGCCGGCGCGAAGCCGGCATGTGCCCAATCCACAATGAGCTGGCTGGACCCGCGGCTCATCCGCCAGCGGCCCATCCTGGACTACCGCCTGCGCAGCTACCTGGAAGACTCGCCCGTGCAAGGCCAGGATGCCCACCTGGGCTTCATCAAGGAGGACCTGGCCTTCACCACCCCGGTCTACCAGGGCGAGGATGAGCAGTGGCGCTTCAGTTCGCAGGCGTCCTGGCTGGCCATGCCCAACAACGCCACGCTGCCCGATTCGCACAAGGGCGTGCCCCAAGACCTGTACGATGTGCGCGTGGGCGGCGGCTACGGCTGCAAGTTCGAGGATGGCAAGGTCTTCGGCGTGAACGTGACGCTCGGCTCGGCCTCCGACCGGCCGTTCTCGGGGCCGGGCGAGACGGCCATGTCGGCCACGGCCTTCATGTACTGGCCGCACGATGATGACTCCGGCTGGCTCACCTACCTGGCGGGCCAGACGCAACTGGATGGCCGCAGCCCGTATGTCTTCCCCGGCGTGGGCTATTATTTCACCAGCGAAAAGCTCGACGCCCTGCTGGGCCTGCCCGCCCTGTGGGGGGCGTACAAGCCCACCAAAGAATTCACGATCCAGGGCCTGTTCATCCCCTCGCGGGTCATGGTCGACGCCACCTATACCATCCACGAAGGCGTGCGGCTGTTCGCCACGTACGACTGGGAGTGGCTCAATTACATCCTGCACGATCGCACGGACCAGAACGACCAGTTCTACTACATGGAGCAGCGGGTCTACAGCGGCGTGGAGTGGGACGTGGCGAAAAACGTCGAGCTTTCCGTCGGCCTGGGCTACGGGTTCGATCGCCGCTTCTTCCAGTCCACCAGCCCGCTCTTCGCCGAGCGGCACGACGAGCTTAGCGTGGACGATGGGGTGATGCTGTTTCTCAAGGTGCACGTCAAGTTCTAGTCGGGCCGGTGTGCAGCCAAGCTGCACACCCTGGTTGGCTTACCGGCCGGAGAAATCCCCTGCGTTCCTGCCTGGCTCTTGCCTCGCCTGGACGCACAGCGCACGGCTGCGGACAGCCGTGGCACCCGGGAACTGTCTCCAATTGACCAATTGACCAGTTGACTAATTGACTCGTTGACCCAGTTGCCAATTAACCGATTAACGGCCTCAATCCATCTGCACCTGGTCCAGCTTCAAATGTCGGCGGCTGCCTTTGAAATGCAGGCGGATGCCGGGCAGGCGGATGGCGGCCTCGCCGCGGCTGGTCTGCTTGAGCTTGATCTCGCCCACCGGCTCGCGCGAGAAGGCCGAGACCAGGATCAGCCGGTCGACCGCCTGCGTGGAGATGCGCAGGACGCTGTCGGTCAGGCGATGCAGCTTGTTTTCGCGAATGGTGCACGCGATGGGCACGCTGGCCCCCAGGCGGTAGTGCAGCATGGACTGGCTGCCGGTGATCGTGCCGGAGGCGCCCGACAACATCAGCTTGCCGAAGGTGTGCCAGTTGGCCTCGATCTTCTCGGGCAGGGCGTTGGTGATTTCATCGACCACGATGACCGACTGCCCGCGGCCGCGCGGGGCATCCGAGCAGGTCATGATGACGTGCCGGCTGAAGCGCACGTTGTCGCCCAGGGCGGTGCCGGCGCTGCCGGTGACCCAGCGATACCGCGGGTGCGCCTCGCCCTCGACGATGGAGCCCTGGGCGTCGATGCGGTGGTCGCGATTGGCCACCAGCAGCGTGTTATGCCCCTGGGCCTGGGCCTGGTAGAAGCCCCAGCGCTCGGGCGTGAAGTAGTAGCTGTGCGAGAAGGGCGGGTGGCCGATGTCGGCCAGGAGCATCTCGCCGTCGACCTGCACCTGGATGGCGTTCATGTCGAGGTGCGAGTGATTGGCCGAGAGGTCGCCGGTTTTGAGCGCCACGTACACGCTGGGCTCGGGCCAGTGATCGGCGATGGCGGCCCAGCCGATTTCGTTGTAGATCTTCACCGGCGCCATGTCCGGCTCGCCCAGGGCGGGCAGGTCCGCCGGCCGCAGCAGCAGCGCCAGGCCGGCGTCGGACCAGCCGGTGGTGCTGGGATCGCGGTGCAGGGCGTACCGGTCCAGCCACCAGCAGATTTCCTTGGTGCCGTAGCGGCGGGCGAATTCGTACAGCATGCCGTACAGCGGCACGGAGGGTGAATCGCCGAAGCTGGCGCTGTGCCCGCGCGGGCTGAAGTACACGCCGAACAGGCCCGTGACCTCCATGCCGCGCTGGTGGAAGAGGGCCCGATCTCCGCGCACGTTATCCAGCGCCAGGCCGAACATCAGCAGATACCGCATGGCATAGGCCCAGTAGCCCACGCCTTCATCCCAGCCGCCCTCGCGGCCCAGGGCGTCGAAGAAGTGCTTGAGGCCCTCGCGGCTGCGGTTTAAAGCTTTCATGGCCGCCGGGTCCTCATCCGACAGCAGCAGCGCCGCCAGGCCGCAGCCGCTGTTCACCACCGCATTCCAGTTGTGGTAGCAGGTGTACCACCAGGCCTGCGAATCGACGGCGTGGTTATAAGGCCCCAGGCCCTTGTCGCGCAGCGCGTGAATGCAGCGCAGGCGATCCGCCTCGGACAGATCTTCGGCCAGCCAGTCCAGGGCCACGGCCACCGTGGCGGAGCATTCGCCCGTGCACAGGTCGGCGATGCCGCCATCGTGGCACGGGTCGATCCAGGTGGACCAGTTGGCCAGGCTCTTGAGTTCCTCGATGGCCCGATCGCGAAAGGCGCCGTTGGGGTCGAGGTGATGGCAGATGACCAGGTCGAAGATTCGCCCCTGGCAGTCGCGTGCGGCGGTCAGGGCCGGCTCCCAGAGCCCCTGGCCGTGTGCCTGTCGCCAGTCGGTCTCGGTGATCGGCTTGGTTTCCAGGATCAGCCCGCAGCGATCGCGGAGCGTGTGATAAATGGAGTCGTAGGGGTGGCGGCCGATGCGGTTCCGTGTCTCCAGGAGAACCTGTCGGCTGGCCAGCAAACCCCGTTCCATACATGATCTCCCGCTTGTCAGCAAACCCGATAGGACCCGCGCCCGCAGGTCGAACCGCCGCGGCCGCGCCCATGCTTCAGGATAGCCCGCCCGCCTCTCACCTGCAAGCGCGTTGCTTCAGCGACCCCCAATGTGCACAATGGAGCGGGCGTTGGGCGGTCACACCGCCCTAGCGCCAGAGAGTAGAGGATAGAGAGTAGAAAGCAGAGAAAAGCAGAGTAAAGGCGGCGTTAGCGATATTGAAACCTGTGGAAAAACCTGAGCGGACGCCCGCGAGCCTCAGCGATGAGGAGCTGCTCCAGCTTCACGTCGCGGGGCAGAAAGGGGCCTTCGAGGTCCTGGTGGAGCGCCGCAGCGGCGAGCTGTACCGCTTCCTGTACCGCTTCCTGGGCGATCGCACGCTGGCTGATGATGTGCTGCAGGATACCCTGCTCCAGGTGCACATGTCGGCGGACCGTTTCGATCCGGAGCGCCGCTTCAAGCCGTGGCTATTCACCATCGCCGCCAACAAGGCCCGCGATGCCCTGCGCAGCGCCAGCCGCCGCCAGACCTCCGCCCTGGATGCCCGCATTTCCGACAGCGAGGACAGCACGACCACGTACGTGGACCTGCTGGCCGCGGATATCGATCTTCCTCTGGAGAAACTGGAGAACCAGGAGCTTCGCGACGCCGTAAAGAAGATAGTGATGGACATGCCCGAGCACCTCAGAGAAGTACTCCTGCTCGGGTATTTCCAGCAGTTGCCGTACAAGGAAATCGCGGACGTCCTGGCCGTGCCGCTGGGCACCGTCAAGAGTCGGCTTCATGCGGCGGTCAATCATTTCGCACGCCGCTGGGAAGCCATGGCCAAGCGCTTCGGCGAGGAATGAGCCGCCCACTCGAGCGGCCACGGCGTTACGGTGAGATCGAGGAGGCGGCCCGGTGGGCCAGAAGAACGGAGGCGGCGGCGAGCGGACTCGCGGCCGGCAAAGGCAATTCAGCAATGAGTGATTCGGCAAATCGCAAACGCACGGATGATGAACTGGCGATCGACCTGGCGGCGGGGCAATGCACGGCGGACCAGCGCGAGCTGCTCGAGCAGCGCGTCGGGGCCGACAGCGAATTTGCCCGGCGCGTGGCCAAGGCCAAGAGCCTGTTTGGCCTGTTGGACCGCTATGACGCCCCCGCCCCCTCGCCCCTGGTGATTCAACGAACTTTGGCCGCTGTGGCCTCGGCAGCCCGGACGCGGATGCTGCTGGACCGCGAAGCGGCCCGAACCGGCCGCACCAGCCACCCGACCTTCACGCTCAAGGAACTGGGCGCGATGGCCGCTTTGCTGGTCATCGGCGTGGGACTGCTGCTGCCCAGCTTCCAGAACGCCCGCCACCAGGCCCAGGACTACGCCTGCCAGAGCCAGGCCGGGCAGATCGGCGGGGGCCTGGCCCGCTTTGCCGCCGACAGTGATGGGCAACTTCCATTCACCCGCGCCGACCAGGCCGCCTGGCTGATGAACGCGCCCGGTCGCGTCACCATCAGCAACAGCCGCAACTTGTGGGCGCTGATCCACGGCGGCTATGCCCCGATGTACCTGTTCCAGTGCCCGGCGGCGAATTCTTCGGCCGCGGGGCAGGGCGTGCAGGTCTCCGGCCTGATCGATTTCCCCAGCGGGCATTACATCGACTACAGCTACCAGCACTCCCTGACCAGCCAGCCGCTGCGTATCAGCGGCGAAGGCCTGCCCGCCGGGGCGGCGGCCTCGATGGCGATTCTGGCCGATCGCACGCCGGTCTTCATGGATGGCAAGTTCGACCCGGCGCGGCTGAACTGGGCGCTTTCGCCCAACCATGCCGGGCGCGACCAGGCCGTGCTGTTTCTGGATCTGCACGCGGCGCTGGTCACCTCGGCCAACGTGGGCGTCAATCACGACAACATCTGGCTGGCCCAAGGTGTTGACTCTTACCGGGGCATCGAGAAACCGGCGCAGGCGACCGATAGCTTCCTGCTGCCCAGCTTCCTGGAAAACCCATAAGAAACCCTCTGCCTTGAGAAGGCTCCTCCTCTGAGCGCCCCGGCCGTCCTGGTGACTGGCCGGGGCGTGTCAGTTTGGGCGGACGCCGTCATGGGCGCACGTGGCCGCCAGGCCGGGGAACGCCTCTTGGCAATTTCTGGAATGAATTGCAGTTTTCGTGTACACATGTCTGCGTGGAAGGTGTTCTTGGTGCCCCATGGGCTCAATAGCGCTGTACGGCATTTACGGCCTGATTCTGATCGTGCTGATCGGCTACGTGATCGCACGCTGGATGGCCGCGCTGCGGCCTCGCCGAGGCGCCGGTGGTCATTCCTCGCCCTCCGCAGCCCAGGAGGGCGGCGGGCCGGCGCAGGAGGGCGTCGATCCCGAACTGGCGCGCCAGGTCGAGCGATTCCAGGCGAGCCAGGGGGTTCTGAGCATCCACAAGATCGGCGCCAGCCGGCAGGTCCGGGTGGAACTGGGCCAGCGCGGCTATGACATCCGCATCAAGCCCGGACTGTTGGACGAGATCGGCCCGGCCACGCGTGCGGCGACCACCGGGCATGCGGCCTTCATCATCACCGACAGCAACGTGCGCCCGCTGTACGCCACTCGCGCGACGGCGGCGCTGGCGGCGGCCGGATTTGCCGTCCACGTGGCCAGCTTTCCCGCCGGCGAGATGCACAAGACGCTGCTGACGGTCGCGACGCTCTTCGACCAGATCTTCGCGGCCCCCACGCCGCCGGACCGTGCCAGCGTGATCGTGGCTTTAGGCGGCGGGGTCGTCGGCGATGTGGCGGGCTTCGTGGCCGCCACGTTGCTGCGCGGCGTGCCCTTCGTGCAGGTGCCCACGACGCTGCTGGCGGATGTCGATTCCAGCGTGGGCGGTAAGACCGGCGTCGACCACTCCGCCGGCAAGAACCTGATCGGCGCCTTCCACCAGCCGCGGGCCGTGCTCATCGATCCGCAAGTGCTGGGCACCCTGGCGGCCGTGGAAATCTCCAGCGGCCTGGCCGAGTGCATCAAGCATGGCGTCATCCGCGATGCCGCGCTGATCGGCTGGATCGAGCAGCACGCCGAGGATCTGCGGCCGCGCGCCGCTGCCGCCGGTGCCGGCTCGCTGTCGGCCGCCGGCACGGACGTGATGGGCGAATTGACCGCTCGCAACGTGGCGATCAAGGCGGCCGTCGTCGCCGCCGACGAGCACGAGCAGGATAAAGGGCCGCGCTCGCACCTGAATTTCGGTCACACGATCGGGCACGCCATTGAATCCGCCTATGGGTTCGGCGGCGCGGCCGACGGCGACTATCTGCGGCACGGCCACTGCGTGGCGCTGGGCATGGTCGCGGCCGACCGCATCGCCGTGGCCCGCGGGCTGCTGGCGGCCGATGATGCCGCCCGCATCGAGCGCCTGCTGGCCCGTCTGAACCTGCCCATCCGGCTGCCGGGCCTCAGCGCCGACACCCTGCTGGCCACCATGCGGCTGGACAAGAAAGCCCGCGCCGGCCGGCTGCGCTTCGTGCTGCCCGCCGTGCACCTGGGAACCGTGGCCGTGCACGAGGATGTGATGGACAGCGAGATTCGCGAGGCAATTCGATACCTGTCCAATCCCTGAATCGCAGTTCTTGCGATTTTTCGTGTAACAAATCCGGGGCGACCAACGCCTATTCATTTGAACGGGTGTGACTGAGGGCCCTTGGGGCAATCCGGATGACGGACTGGCAAGCGATCGTGACTGAGCACGGGCCGCGCCTCTGGCGCACGGCATACCGGCTGGTCGGCAACGAGGCCGACGCCGCCGATGCCGTGCAGGAGACCTTCCTTTCGGCCCTGGACTATTCCCGCGGCCGCACGGTGCGCGACTGGAACGCGCTGCTGGTACGCCTGGCCACGCACCGCTCGTTGGACCTGCTGCGCCGGCGCCGGCGCAGCGAGGGGCGGGCGATCGGCTTGGATGACTGGTCCGGCGTGGCGGGCGATGAGGCGGATCCCTCGCACCCGAGTATCAACGGCGAACTGACCGATCGCCTGCGCACGGCCCTGGCCCATCTGCCCGTGCGGCAGGCCGAGGTGTTTTGCCTGCGGGCCGTGCAGGAGCTGAGCTATCGGCAGATCGCCGCCGAACTGGACGTAAGTCTGCCGGCCGTGGCCGTGATGTTGCACCGGGCCAGGCGCACGCTGCGGCGGCTGCTGAAGAACGATGTGGAGCTTCATCGCCGAGGATTAACGCCATGAAGCGTGTGCCTGACAAGTTGCCTGATGACCTGCTGGATCAGGCGGCCGCACACCTGCGGGCCTGCCCGGTCCCCGAAGTGCCGCCACAACTTCTTGCGGCCGCGGCCGAGGCTGTCTTGGCCCGCCAGCGGGAAGGCGGCGGAACATTCAAACTGAAAAGAGAATTCCCGATGAAACGCATACTGCGAATCGCTGCTGTGCTCTTTGTCGCGGCCGGAATCGTCGGCGTTGCAGGATTCTTGATGTCCCGCTCGGCCACCGTGGCCTGGGCCGACGTGGCCAAGCAGATCAGCAACATCCAGACCCTGACGTTCACGATGACCATGCAGGTGCCCGTCATGGGCGAAATGAAGGTGAAATACAGTTTCATGGAGCCTGGCCTGATGAGGCAGGACTGGCTGGGCCCCCAGCCGGTCAGTGCCGTCGTCGATATGAAGGCGGGGATCATGCTGAACCTCGTTCCCGCGCAGAAGCTGGCGATGCGTTTTGCGCTGTCAGGACTGGACGAGCAGGCCCGGGCAAAAATCGACCAAGAGAACTTCGCCAATAAGTTCAGTCTGATGGCCAAGGAAAAAGGGATTGAGATCGGCCACCGCGAGATCAACGGGCGGGCGGCCAAGGGCTTCCGCGTCCAGCAGGGCCAACAGACGATCGACCTATGGGTCGATGCCGGCACGGGCCAGCCGCTGGAGATGTCCATGGACATTCCCAGCGCCAAGACAAGCATGCTCTGCACGGAATTCCGCTTCAACGAGCCGCTGGCTGCGAGCCTCTTCAGCCTGGAGGTCCCGGAAGGCTACAAGGTGCAGGACATGGCCCTCAGCATTAAGAACCCGTCGATTGACGATGTGGTCAAGCTGCTTTCCATGTGGGCGCTGGTTCGCGAAGGTGCGTTTCCGGACTCAATCTTCGAAACGTCCCGGCTTCTCCAGGACGTCATGGCGGCTGCCAAGAAGGGCGTAAAATTGCCCGGGGCGAACGAGAATATGAGCAAGCAGGAGCAGGTGGACCTGGCCCAGACCATCGCGCGGGCGGTCGTGATCATCAACTCTTCGCCCACGGCCTCGTATGCCGGGGCGGGAGTCAAACTCGGCGATGCCCAGACCGCCATTTTCTGGTACAAGCCCGAAGGCAGCGAGACCTACAAGGTCATCTACGGCGACCTGCACGTGACGGATGTCGCCGAGGCGGACCTGCCGGCCAAGCCCACCACAGCACCGGGAGGCTCGGAGCCGGCCACGGCGCCCGCAGAGTGATTCAGAGTGTGAATCATGCTGGCCAGGGGATCCCCCCTGGCCAGCATGCTGTTTGAACAACCAGGCAACTCCGTTCCGCGGGCTCATTCCGCTTGTGCCGCGGTCTTCCGGAAATGTCGATTTGCTGTTTTCAGCTTCTCCCCGGCCGGTTATACCTTTGCCCGGGAGAGGCCCATGAACGAGCTGACCGCCAAGGAGCGCATCCACCGGATTCTTCACCTCCAGCCGCCCGACCGCGTGGGCGTGTCCGAGTCGTTCTGGCCGGATACCCAGGCGGCCTGGGTTAGGCAGGGGCACGTGCGCGCGGAGGAGGACCTGGCCGACCACTTCGGTCACGACATCCGCACATCCGGCTGGTTCAACATGGTCGCCAACCTGGATCATGTTGACCAGGTGGTCGAAGAGACGGAGGAAACCAAGCTGGTCCGCAGCGGCAACGGCTCGCTGCTGCGCTGGTGGAAGAACAAGTCCGGGACGCCCGAGCACGTCGATTTCCTGGTGAAGGACCGCTCAAGCTGGGAGCAGCACGTTCGGCCCTTCCTGATCGATCCGGCCACGCTTCGCCGGCGGATCGACTTCAAGTCGTATCGCGATGTTCGCCAGTACTGCCAGCGGCACAACCTGTTTTTCGTCTGGGCGGGCCTCAATGTCTTCGAGCTGATGCACCCCATGTGCGGCCACGAGAACATGCTCATGGGCATGGCGCTCGATCCCGACTGGGTCAAGGACATGTGTGCAGTGTACGCCGAGCTGACGCTGAACCTCCAGGAGATGCTTTTCGCGGAAGAGGGCTTGCCTGATGGGATGTTCTATTACGAGGACATGGGTTTTAAAGGCAAACCCTTCATGTCGCCGGCCATGTACAAGGAAATCCTCTTCCCGGCCCACAAGCGGACCTTCGACTTCGCCCGCCAGCGCAAGCTGCCGGTAATTGTGCATTCGTGCGGCTACGTCGAGCCGCTGGTGGAGGGCCTGATCGAGGCGGGCATGAACTGCCTCCAGGCCATGGAGGTCAAGGCCGGTATGGACCTGGTGCACCTGAAGCAGCGCTTCGGCGGCCGCATCGCGCTCTTTGGCGGGATGGACATCCGCGCCCTGGAGACCAACAACCTCACCCGCGTCAAAGCCGAACTGGACGCCAAGCTCCCCGCCGCCATGGCCGAGGGCGGGTATATCCTGCACACCGACCATAGCGTCTCTCCGCGCATCGAATATGCGACGTACAAGTTTTTCCTGGAGTACGGGCTGAAAGTGGGGACGTATCGGTGACGCCGGTTCAGCCCCGAAGGGGCGGAGGACCGTAGCCGGGGGCGTCAGCCCCCGGTAGCATGTCCCCCCTTGTTTCTCCGGAGCCCCGAAGGGGCGAAAGAAACTGGGAAAATGTGCGCCGACTGTCTTGCCACACAGATCAGAAAGGATTGGTCAAGAATGGCCTACACGCGACTGCTGTATCACATCGTGTTCTCCACAAAAGAACGAAAAATGTTTCTCGACGACGACATTCGTCCGCGAGTGCGGGACTACATCGGGGGAATCATTCACGGTGAGGGCGGCCAACTCGTTGCCGGCGATGGCCCGGCTGATCACATTCATCTGGCAGTGAGTCTGCCGGCGACGCAGGCCGTGGCCGATATCGTGCGAGTCGTGAAAACCAATTCTTCCAAATGGTTGCACGAGCAAGTGCCGCAGATGCGGGATTTCTCGTGGCAAGATGGTTACTCCGCTTTCACGGTGTCGCCGTCAGTGCTCAGCCGGGTGGTGCGGTATATCAGCGGCCAGGCCGAGCATCACAAGCGAATCTCGTTCGATGATGAATTGCGGCGTTTGCTGAAACGGCATGGGATTGACTTTGACCCGAAGTATCTGTGAAGCAGAGTGTTGCGGCTGGATTTGTTGTCGATCTTTCGCCCCTTCGGGGCTTTGCCGGAAGAACGGACACGATCCGGGGGCTCACGCCCCCGGCTACGGTCCGCCGCCCCTTCGGGGCTTTCGCCTGAAAATGGCAGCTCGATCATTCGTTGCTCAAGTCCCGATCGCCGCTGCCATTTCCTTCCCATGCTCCATCATCCACTGCGCCTTGCGGGCGATCATCTGGAGGAAGGGGAAGCCTTCCAGGCGGCCGAAGGTGCCGGTGGCCGCGATGGGTCCAACGGCCTCGGCGATCATGGCTTCGCACATGAGGGGCGGCAGGGCCTCCAGCATCGCCGGCTCCAGCGGGCGAGCCGTGGAGCGGTAGCCGCGAAGGAACTCGGCCAGGCGGGCCAAGTCCGTCTCGCCGGGCCACAGCCGCGGATCATCGCCGCCGGCCAGGATGCTGAACTGGAGGGCGCCGTTGGCGATATCAAGCACGCGCGGGGCCACGCGGGCCGAATCGTAGTCCATCACGGCCGCCACGCCGCGATCGTCGAAGAGCATGTTGCCCGGGTGCCAGTCGCCGTGAATAATCTGGGCCGGCCAGTCGCGCAGGCCCAGTTCATTGGCGCGGTCGGCGCAGCGGCTGTACAGGCCTTGAAGGTGCTTCACCTGCGCGGTCCGCTCGTCGATATCGCTGGAATCGCCCAGCGACTGGGCGGACTCGGCAATGGCGCCGCGGACGGCCGGCCGGTCGTGGTAATGCCAGTCGACAGGGGCTTTGGGCGAGGCGTAGCGTTCGGCGAGCTGGTGAAACGTGCCCAGGGCCGCGCCCGCGGCCGCCGTGTCCAGCATGGAGCGGTCATAGTCCTCGCCCTCGACGAACTGGAACAACTCGTAGATCGACCCTTCCACCACGAGCATCGACTCGAAGCGGTCGCGCGTGGCCACCAGGTGCGGCAGTGGGAAGCCGCGTTCCGACAGGAAGATCTGCAGCCGGTGGGCGAACTGCACGTGTTCGCGTTGATCGCGGCCGCGCGGCCGCCGCTTGAACAGGAACCGCCCGCGCTCGCATTCGATGAGCACCTTGGGCGCCTGCGGCGAGCCGCGCAGGAACGGCCGGATGGAGCGGATCTCGCCCAGGTCGTAGCGGTTGAGGCAGAGGGCCAGTTCTTCGGGGGCGAATGTTTCGCGATCAGCCGCCATAAGGGCAGAAGCTCAGTTCCAGGGTGCCACGGCTGTCCGCAGCCGTGCGCTCGCGGCCACCGGTCGGGCGGGTGGTCCTGCGGGTTCCTGCCAGACTTTCACTTGCATTCGCGCGCACAGCGCACGGGTGCGGACACCCGTGGCACCCCAATCAGATCTCTTCCTCAACACTGCAAATCCTTCAAATGCAACTCCACGCTCTCCCGCCCATTGTATCGGTTGATGACGGGCTCGCCGGCCACATCGATTTGCCGCCGGCCCGCCAGGCGGTCGACCAGGTCGCCCATGCCGAACCCCACGCAGCGGACCGGGCCGGCGCTGCCGGTGAGCAGCAGGCCCAGCGTGCTGCCGCGGGCGCCCATGCGGCGGGGCGGGGCGTGCATGACGGCCGCACGCACGGCCAGGATGACCGGCGGGTTGCCCGCGCCGAAGGGGGCCATCTGCTCCACCTGGTGCACCAGCGGCACCGCCAGCACGCCGAGATTCACCTCGGCATCGATGGTCAGGGCGGGCGCCATGGCCGCCGGCGAGATCAATCCCCCAGCGTGTTCCAGCAGGGCGGCGCGGAAGGCATCGATGCGGCCGCGCTCGATTTTCAGCCCGGCCGCCATGGCATGGCCGCCGAAGTCTTTGAGATGCGCGCTGCAGGCGGTCAGCGCGCTGGCCAGGTGGAAGCCGCTGATGCTCCGCCCCGAGCCGGCGCCGGTGTCGCCGTCCAGCGCGATCAGAATGGTCGGCCGGTGGAATTGGCGGACCAGCCGGGCGGCGACGATGCCGATAACGCCGGGGTGCCAGCCCTCGGCGGCCAGCACGATCGCCCGGTGCTCGGGCGCATCGTAGCCGAGCTGGGTCACCATCTGTGCGGCCTGCTCGTACGTCTGCGCCTCGACGCGCTGCCGCTCGACGTTCACCGCGGCCAGCGCGCGGGCGACCTGCTCGGCGGCGATCTCCTCCGGCCGCACCAGGAGCTCCGCCGCATCGCGGGCATGGCCCATGCGGCCGGCGGCGTTGAGCCGGGGGGCCAGCAGGAATCCGACATCGTACGCGCCCACCTGGCGGCCGAGGATGCCCGAGGCGGTGATCAAGGCCCGCAGGCCCACGTGGCGGGTCTGGGCCAGGCCCTTGAGGCCGTACGTCGCCAGCACGCGGTTCTCGCCGCGCAGCGGCACGACGTCGGCGATGGTGCCCAGGGCGGCCAGGCAGGTGGCGTCCAAGAGGAATTCCCGCAGCTCCTCGCTCACCTTGCGCGCCCCGGTGGCCGTACGGCAGATCTGCCAGGCCAGTTTGAGCGCCACACCCGCCCCGCACAGGTCGGCGTTGGCGTAGCCGGCCAGGCCGGGGTGGACGACGACTTCCGCGCGGGGCAGCTCGCCCTCGATGGCGTGGTGGTCGGTGATGATGACCGGCAGCTTCAGCTCGCCCGCCCGCGCCAGGCAGCGCTCCGAGCGGATGCCGCAGTCCACCGTCACTAAGAGTCCGCAGCCGTTGGCGGCCAACTGCTCGATGGCCGGCTCGTTGAGCCCGTACCCCTCATCCACGCGGTGGGGGATGTAGTAGTCCACCTGTGCCCCCAGCCGCTTGAGCGCCCGGTACAGGATGGCCACGCCGGCCATGCCGTCGACGTCGTAATCGCCGTACAGGACGATCTTGCAGCCGTCGCGTATGGCCGCGAAGATCCGCTCGGCGGCGGCGGGCACGCCGGAAAGCTGCTCCGGGTCGATCAGGTCGGATAATTTAGGGGACATGAATGCCGACGCGGCCTGCGCATCGCTATAGCCGCGGTTATGGAGCAACTGGGCGATCAGTTCGCCGGTGCGCAGCTTGCCGGCCAGTTCGGCGGCGCCGCCCCAGCGGGGGGCCAGGTCCCAGCGGTAGGCTTGGGCAGAGGCTGGAGGCTGGCCTGCTACGCCAGAGGCTACGCAGGCCTTGTTGGCTTGCCCTGCGAAGCCCCTTTCGGGCGAAGCAGGGAGGCTGGAGGCTGGAGGAACAGCCGGAGATGAAGGCTCGCCGCTCGTATTCCCGTTGTCGCCCAAGTCTCAAGCCTCTTAAGCAAGCGCCGCTTTCGCGCGTTGAAAAACCTTCAGCCCATCCACCGACTGCCCATCCCCGCGGGTCCACGTCGGGTGCTGCGTCACAACGCTGAAGCGCTCGGGGTGGGGCATCAGGCCCATGATGCGGCCGGAGGGGTCGCACAGGCCGGCGATGTCGTCGATGCTGCCGTTGGGGTTGGCCTCGGGGCTGGGGCGGCCCTGGCCATCGCAGTAGCGCAGCGAAACCTGGTCCTGTCGCTTCAGCGTTTCCAGCACGCTGTCATCGCGCGGAATGAATTTGCCCTCGCCGTGCGCGATGGGCAGCGTGATCACATCGCCCTTGCGGACGTACACGCAGCGGTCGCTGTCGGCGCGGAGATAGATCCACTTGTCGATGAACCGGCCGCTGTCGTTCCAGCCCAGCGTGGCATCGTGGTTGGCCGTGGCGGGGTCCATCTTGGCCCAGGGCAGCAAACCGCTCTTGATGAGCACCTGGAACCCGTTGCAGATGCCCAGCACCAGCTTGCCGGCCGCCACGAATCGCGTTAGGGGCTCGATGAGGTGGTGGAGCATCTGATTGGCCAAAATCTTGCCGGCGGCCACATCGTCGCCGTAACTGAAACCGCCGGGAATAACCAGGAACTGCACATCGTCCAGAAGCGCCGGCGTCTCCATGACCCGGCGAACGTGCACGCGGCTGGCCTCAAAACCGGCCAGCTCCAGCGCGTATTGCGTTTCGCGGTCGCAGTTGACCCCGGCCGCCCTCAGAACCAGCGCTTTGGGTGTCGCCATTGGCTGTGAACCTTGTATGTCGTGTCGGAAAAAGAAGAGACCAACATACAGAACCTGACTCACGCGGGCAAGAAGAGGCTGGCTCAGCCCTGCGAAGCCCGCCGAGGGCGAAGCAGGGAGGCTGGAGGCGGGGAGGAACTGCAAGGGAAACGGCCGAAAAGAGAGAATACCGATGTCGAACAAAGGAATATCGAACTTCGAAGTGAGAAAATTCAAAGCCCGCTTGCCAGCAAGCAATCTCGCCCTTAACGTTCGGCGCTCGACCTGCTTGGACTTTCAGCGCCTCCAGCCTCCCTGCTTCGCCCGCCCGCGGGCTTCGCAGGGCTGCGCCAGGCCCGAAACTGCGCGAGTCCCGATTGACGATGTGTAAATGTCCGCGCGCAAAAAGATCAGCCCCGCGCAGCCGCTAACGCGACCACGAGGGCTGACCCTCCGGTTTGTCACTCATGCAGATCGCCGAATTACATCTGGCGTTTGCGGTACTGCAGCCAGAAAATGATCAAGGCGACGAGCAGGCCGATGCCCACCAACTGCCAGACACCGAAGATTTTGAACAACCGCCATGGTTCATCGGCCAGGATCAAGGCATTCAACATGCGGCTCTCCTTCGAATCCGTTTAGTCAAGGTGTCCGAAGAACTTCGCAGAGATTAACCATCCCAAGCCCCTCGATGTCAACCCAAAAAAAGCATGGGCGGGGCTTTCCTCTGAGGCGACTAGCGGCGACTGGAATCGAACCAGTGACCTAGGGCTTATGAATCCCTCGCTCTAACCAACTGAGCTACGCCGCCAAACCATCATCCACTATCGCAGGCTGGGAGGCGGTTTTCAAGGCGAAACCGGTGGCATGCCCTCACGGACGGGGCAAAGCCCCGGACGAGTGGGCATGTGCCATATCGCAAGTCCTGCGTTAAAACATGCCCACCCGCCTTGGGCCGCCATAGCGGCCCAAAGGCGTGAGGGCATGCCACCAAACTATTCTTCCGGCGCCTCTTTCGCTTCCATCCAGGCGAACATCTTGCGAAGCTGCTTGCCGACCACTTCGATCTGGTGGTTCTTGTCGGACTCGTAGAGCTTCTTGAAGTTGGGCTTGCCGGCGCGGCTTTCGTCGAGCCACTCCTTGGCGAAGGAGCCGTTCTGGATCTCCTTGAGGATCTTCTTCATTTCCTTGCGGACGTGGCTGTCGATGATCCGCGGCCCGCGCGTCAGGTCGCCGTACTCGGCGGTGTTCGAAATACTGTACCGCATGTAGCTGAGGCCGCCTTCGCTCATGAGCTTGATGATCAGCAGCAGTTCGTGGAGCACCTCGAAGTAGCAGATGTAAGGCGAGTAGCCCGCCTCGGTCAGCGTTTCGAAGCCGGCCTTGACGAGCGCCGTCAGGCCGCCGCACAGCACCACCTGCTCGCCGAAGAGGTCTGTCTCCGTCTCTTCGGTGAAGGTGGTCTCGATGATGCCCGCGCGGCCGCCGCCGATGCCGATGCCCCAGGCCAGGGCCAGTTCGAAGGCCTTGCCGGAGTCGTTCTTTTCCACCGCCACCAGGCAGGGCACGCCGGAGCCTTCCTGGAAGCAGCTTCGCACGGTGTGGCCCGGGCCCTTGGGAGCGATCATGATCACATCCACGCCCGCGGGCGGCACGATCTGCTTGTAGCGGATGTTAAAGCCGTGGCAAAAGCCGATGGCCTTGCCGGGCTTGAGGTTGGGCGCGATTTCCTTGTTGTAGACGATGGACTGGATCTCATCGGGCAGGGTGATGACCATCAAATCGCCCTGCTGGGTGGCCGCCGCCGCCGTCATGGGCTCAAAGCCGTGCTCGCGGGCCAGCTTGCCGTTGGCCGTGGTGGGCAGCTCGGCCACGATCACCTTGACGCCGCTTTCCCGCAGGTTCTGGGCGTGCGCGTGGCCCTGGCTGCCGTACCCGATCACCGCGACGGTCTTGCCCTTCAACGGCTCCAGCGAGCCATCCTTATCGTAATAAATCTTCACATCGGCCATGGTCCGTTCCCTTCATCTGTTGAGTGTGCGTTGGCCATCGGTTCTACAGAAAAACCTCTTTTACATCGCGGCCGGCGGGAGGTCAACGAGGCTTTTTTGATGAAGATGACGGGGTGCACGCCAGAATTGTGGCATGAGGTGGCATGCCCTCACGCCGGAAGGCCGCCTGGGGCGGCCGAGGCGGGTGGGCATGTCTTGCGGCGGCCGCACCTCTGGCCTCAGCGAACGCCCATGCCCACCCGTCCGGTGCTTGCGCACCGTCCGTGAGGGCATGCCACCTCCCGACCTTGGTGTTGCGGGCGGAAATGCGTTGACACGCGCGTCAAACCCTCCTTACACTTTCCAGTTCGTTTTTGCCCGGCCCCGTGGGGCTTCCGCACGGCCGGGCGTTTGATGGCCGGCCCGGCGGGTTTTGCAGATTCCGCCGCCATCCTGCCGGCCATCCCGGAATACAGACCTGATGGCTCTTATCGATCCATCGCAGCAAGGAGTCGCAACGACCATGGCCAAGGCGATTGCTAAAAAAGCTAAAAAAGCTAAAAAAGCCAAAAAGGCCCAAAAAGCCAAGAGCAAATCGAGCCCCAAGGGCGAGAAGTTCGTGTATTTCTTCGGCGGCGGCCTGACCGAAGGGCGCAAGGAAATGAAGGCCCTGCTGGGCGGCAAGGGCGCCAACTTGGCGGAAATGGCCTCCCTCGGCCTGCCCGTGCCGCCGGGCTTCACCATCACCACGCAGGTGTGCGCTCTGTTTTATGAGCTGGGCCGCAAGTACCCCACCACGCTCGATGCGCAGATCGACGCCTACATCGCCAAGCTGGAAAAGGTGACGGGCAAGACCTTCGGCCACGGCGCCAACCCGCTGCTGGTCTCCGTCCGCTCCGGCGCCGCCGCCAGCATGCCCGGCATGATGGACACGGTGCTGAACCTGGGGCTCAACGACCAGACACTGGCGGCCCTGATCCAGCTCACCGGCAACGAGCGCTTCGCCTGGGATGCGAACCGCCGCTTCATGCAGATGTTCGGCGATGTGGTGCTGGGCATGGAGCATCACGATTTCGAGCACGCCCTGGATGGCGTGAAGAAGCGCCGCGGCGCCCGCCTGGACACCGACCTCGACGTCGAGGGCCTCAAGGAAGTGTGCCAGGAATACCACAAGGTTTACCAGGCCGCCGGCAAGAAGTTCCCCGAGAACGCCCGCGAGCAGCTCGCCAAGTCGATTGATGCGGTCTTCGGCTCGTGGAACAACGACCGGGCCATCCGCTACCGCCAGCTCAACGACATCCGCGGCCTCCTGGGCACGGCGGTCAACGTGCAGGCGATGGTCTTCGGCAACATGGGCAACACGTCGGGCACGGGCGTGGCCTTCACCCGCAACCCCTCCACCGGCGAGAACAAGTTCTACGGCGAGTACCTGATGAACGCCCAGGGCGAGGATGTGGTGGCGGGCATCCGCACGCCGCAGCCCATCACCACGCTGGCCGAAGTGGACCGCAAGAGCTACAGGAAGCTCGTCGAGATCCGCGGCCAGCTCGAGAAGCACTACCGCGACATGCAGGACCTGGAATTCACCATCGAGCGCGGCGAGTTGTACATGCTTCAGACCCGCAACGGCAAGCGCACCGCCGCCGCCGCGGTGAGAGTCGCCGTGGACCTGGTCAAAGAGAAGCTCATCAGCGAGGCCGAGGCCGTCATGCGGGTCGAGCCGCAGGCCCTGGACCAGCTCTTGCACCCGACGTTTGACCCCAAGGCCGAGAAGGCCGCCCAGCAGATTTCCAAGGGCCTGCCGGCCAGCCCCGGCGCGGCCAGCGGCCAACTGGTATTCTGGGCCCACGAGGCCGAGCAGTGGGCCGAGCAGGGCAAGGTCGTCATCCTGGCCCGCACCGAGACCAGCCCGGAAGACATCGGCGGCATGAACGCCGCCCAGGGCATTTTGACCAGCCGCGGCGGCATGACCAGCCATGCGGCCGTCGTGGCCCGCGGCATGGGCAAGTGCTGCGTCGCCGGCTGCGGCGATGCGGTGATCGACTACAAGGCCAAGACCCTCACGGCCGGCGGCGTGACTTTGAAGGAAGGCGACTGGCTGAGCCTGAACGGCTCGACCGGGGCCGTCTATACGGGACAGATCGCCACGCAGGATGCCGAGCTGACGGGTCCCTTCGGCACGATCATGAAGCTGGCCGACAAGTACCGCACGCTGGGCGTGCGCACCAACGCCGACACGCCGCACGACACGCAGGTGGCCGTGCGCTTCGGCGCTGAGGGCATCGGCCTGACGCGCACCGAGCACATGTTCTTCGAGGGCGACCGCATCATCCCGATGCGCGAGATGATTCTGGCCGACGACACGGCCGGCCGCCAGAAGGCCCTGGCCAAGCTGCTGCCGCTGCAGCGCGAGGATTTCATTGGCATGTTCCAGGCTTTGAATGGCCGGCCGGCGACCATCCGCTTCCTCGACCCGCCGCTGCACGAGTTCGTGCCGCACGATCTGGCGGGCCAGCAGGAAATGGCCCAGGCCATGGGCGTGCCGGTGGAGAAGATCCAGGCCAAAGTGGAAGCGTTGCACGAGTTTAACCCGATGCTGGGCCACCGCGGCTGCCGGCTGGGCATCACGTATCCGGAAATCACGGCCATGCAGGCCCGCGCGGTGTTCGAGGCGGCGCTGGCTGTCAAGGGCTCGCACCCGGAGATCATGATCCCGCTGGTGGGGCACGTGAAGGAACTGATCAACCAGAAGCTCATCGTGCTGGAGACGCTGGAGCAGATCAAGCAGGAGCGAGGGCTCAAGAAGCTGCCCTTCGACTTCAAGATTGGAACGATGATCGAGGTGCCGCGCGGCGCCATCACCGCCGATGAGATCGCCGCCGAGGCGGAATTCTTCAGCTTTGGTACAAACGACCTGACGCAGATGGGCTGCGGCTTCAGCCGCGATGACACGGGCAAGATCCTGCAGGAGTACGTCAAGAAGGGCATCTACGAATACGACCCCTTCCAGAGCCTCGACCAGGACGGCGTGGGCGAGCTGATGCGGATCGCCGTGGCCAAGGGCCGCTCTGTGCGACCCAACCTGAAGATGGGCATCTGCGGCGAGCACGGCGGCGACCCGGCGAGCATCAAGTTCTGCCACAAGGTGGGCCTGAACTACGTGAGCTGCTCGCCCTATCGCGTGCCTATCGCCCGCCTGGCGGCGGCCCAGGCCGCCATCGCCGAGAAGGAGTCCAAAGCGCCCAAGGCCAAGGCTGCGGCCAAGCGGCCGGCAAAGAAAACGGCCAAGAAGGTTGCCAAGGGCAAGAGGAAGTAAGGCAGTATAGTCCTGGCAATAGCGGATTAATCGGAGTAACCGGAAAATCAGCGGGCCAGACTGGCGGATTCTTAGTCTGCCAGCCTGGCCTGCCTTTCTTTTTGACGCTCCGCGGGGGTTCGACTCCAAACGGTTTGGAGTCGACTGAGGAGTTTCCTCAGTTGAGCCGTCCTGAGGGGGTGCGACTCCGACAATGTCGGAGTCGACTGAGGAATTTCCTCAGTTGAGCCATCCTGAGGGGGGCTCGACTTCGACAATGTTGGAGTCTACTGAGGAGTTTCCTCAGTTGAGCCATCCTGAGGGGGGGGCCACTCCGACAAAGTTGGAGTCGACCGGGGATAACGCCCGGCTCAACCTGGGCTCTTGGCTGCCGGCACCATCAGCAGCGAGGCCTGCGTGCGGCGGAGGAGTTTGGCGCCGACGCTGCCGGCCCAGAAAGCTTCGGAGCCCGCGCGGCCGTGGGAGGCGAGAACCACAAGATCGGCCTTCTGGCTTCGTGCGATGGCGGGAATGCGCCGGGCCGGGTCGCCCAGATCGATCCGCGTGGTCACCGTAAGTCCTTTGGAAACAAGCTGCTGCGCCATTTGGCCGAGGTACTGTGAAGCCTGGGTTTCTTCGATTCTTACCTCTTCGCTGGCCGCCGCTGGCAGATACACTGCCGAGGCGGCCTGGCCGTTCTTGAGAGAGCCAACCGTCCGCACCACGGTGACCAGCTCCAGCGAAGCGCCACACAACTCGGCCAGGACTGCGGCCGGTGCGATGGCGGATTCGTGCTCGAGGCTGCCATCCAGCGGCACGAGAATGCGCTGAAACGGCGGCGTGGCCGGTGTCGCCGCCTGGCGGCCGGGATCGACCGCCAGCACCGGGCAGGTCTGACTGGCCAGGATTCGCTGGGCCAGGTTGCCGAACAGCCGGTCGCGCAGGCGGATGCGGCCGTGGGCGCACATGATGACCAGGTCGGCTTGCAGCTCGGCGGCGTGCAATTCCAGTGAGGGGGCGAGCTTTTGCACGGCCGGTGTGTGTACGTGGATGGTGACTTTCACCGATGGCCCAAAAGCCGCCTGGGCCAGGTGAGCCAGGTAGTCCTGGGCCTGCCGCTCATCGGCCAGGTGCCTCTGGCCGTGGACGGTCTGGGGCGGCTGGGCCTCCAGCACGTGCAGCAGCGTTACGCGCGCGCCCGCCCGGGCGGCCAGGAACGCCGCCACGGGGATGGCCAACTCGGAGTCCTTGGCGCCATCCAGGGGAACCAGGATGTGGTGCAGCAGCATGGCATCAGCCTCCGGCCATCAATTGATACAGCAGATACCCGTTAAGCGCCAGGATCAAGGCCGCCGCCAGCCAGGCCAGGGCGGAGGTCAGCCGGCGATTGACCAGCACGCCCATCACATCGGCGCGGCGGGTGAAGAGCACCAGCGGAATGATCGCCATGGGCAGGCCGAAACTCAGCGCCACTTGGCTGAAGATGAGCGTGCGCGTGGCATCCAGGCCCAGAAAGATGACGATCAGGGCGGGCGCCATCGTCACCAGCCGCCGCAGCCAGACCGGGATGTGCCGGTCGAGGAAGCCCTGCATGATGACCTGCCCGGACATGGTGCCCACGACGGAACTGGACAGGCCCGAGGCCAGCAGCGACAGCGCAAACAGCGTGCCGGCCGCCTTGCCTAAGAGCGGCTGGAGCGTGAGATAGGCCTTCTCGATGGCATCTACGTCGAATAGGCCGCGGTCGTGAAAGGCCTTGGCGGCCATGATCATCATGGCGGCGTTGATGGCCCCGGCCACGCCCATGGCCAGCACCACGTCGAAGACCTCGAAGTGGAACAGCCGCCGCGATTGCTCGGCCGTGCGGGGAACGATGCGGTTTTGCGTGAGCGAGGAATGCAGGAAGATCACGTGCGGCATGACCGTGGCGCCCAGAATGCCCGCGGCCAGGACCACGCTGTCCCGGCCGGCAAAACGCGGGCGAAACGAACCGACGGCCACCTGGCCCCAGTCGGGGTGGGCCACGCCCAGCTCGATGAGGTAGCAGAAGGCGATCACGCCCACCATGGCGGTGATCACGGCCTCCAGCGGCCGAAAGCCGAACCGCTCCAGCACCAGGATGGCGAAGGTCGCCGCCCCGGTCGCCAGGCCGGCGATCCACAGCGGCATGCCGAAGAGCAGGTACAGGCCCAGCGCCGCGCCGAGGAATTCCGCCAGATCCGTGGCCATGGCCACGATTTCCATGAGCACCCACATCGTCCACACCAGCCAGCGCGGAAAGCGCCGCCGGCACAGTTCGGCCAGGTTGTGCTGCGTGGCAATGCCCAGCTTGGCCGAGAGCGTCTGGACGAGCATCGCCAAGAGGTTGCTGCCCATCACCACCCACAGCAGCATGTACCCATAGCGGGCCCCGCCCGAGAGGTTGGTGGCGTAGTTGCCCGGGTCCATGTAGGCCACCGAGGCGATGAACGCCGGCCCCAGGAACGGCCACAGCCGGCTCAGGCCCTTGCGGCGCGATTGACCTTCCAGCACGGCCTGGCCCGCCGAAAGGGCGGCGGCCGGCGGCAGCGGGTCGACATCCGGACGTTGCTCCATAGGGGGGCCTCATGGCACTCATTGAGTTATCGTACCATGGCGCGGAAATGGTTGCTGGGTGCCGTGGCTGCGTTTTTCTGCAGCCACGCGTTAGCGCCGGTCGCTTCTCGCGCCAGCTGCACTTGGCTTGGAAGCTCGTTCTGGCTCGGAAGCTCGTTCTGATGACGCGTGGCTGCAAAAAAAATGCAGCCACGGCACCCAGCTTGGAAGCTCGTTCTGGCTCGGAAGCTCGTTCTGATGACGCGTGGCTGCAAAAAAATGCAGCCACGGCACCCGGCCAATAATCGTACCACCCGGCAGCGAAGAGGACACGAAGACCACAAAGATCACAAAGGACACGAAGCAAGAAGATAGTCAGGACAAATGAAACGGGGGGATGTTCTCTGGCGTTGCATTTCCTGCCTTTCTTCGTGATCTTCGTGGTCTTTGTGATCTTTGTGTTCTGTTTTTCCCCGGTCTGACACTCCCGAGCAAGCTTGCGGGGAAAGTTATTGCATGCGCCCTTTCGCACAGCTAAATTGCTTCATTCTTCGTGCCTTGAGTACTCGCGTATCCTGCACCACTGGACTTGAGATAGACGTTGTCAGCCCCTTCGCTGATGCGACCACGCAGGACCGACATGAGCCATGAACTATTGATGCTGATCGCGATCTTGTGCCCGACCCTGGGCTCCGTGCTGCTGCCGGTGGCGGGCAAAGTCTCTCCGCGGCTGCGGAACACGCTGTCGCTGCTGATGGTGCTGACGGCCCTGGGCTGCTCGGTGGCCCTGCTGCCCAGCGTGCTCTCGGGCGACCTGCCGGCGGCCCACTGGGAGGTGAAAAACCTGCCGCTGGGGCTGGCCCTGTCGCTCAAGGCCGACAGCCTGGCGGTGTTCATGGCCATCGTCTCTTCGCTCATCAGCGCGGTCATCGTGGCCTATTCCACCAGCTACATCAGCCACTACGGCCATCAGAACGAGTATTACGCGATGGTCACGATGTTCCTGGGGGCGATGATGGGGTTGGTGTACTCCAGCTCGCTGATCCTGCTGTACCTGTTCTGGGAGATTACCGCCATTACGAGCTGGCGGCTGATCGGCTTTTTCCGCGAGCCGTTCCAGGTCCGCCGGGCGGACAAGGCGTTCCTGGTCACCGTGTTCGGCGCCTTGTGCATGCTGCTGGGCTTTATCGCCGTGTGGACGGCGGCCGGCTCGTGCGATATGGACGTGATTCACGCGAAGCTCGGCATCGGCGGCCTGCCCTTCTACGCGGTGGGCCTGATCCTGATGGGCATCCTGGCCAAGAGTTCCACGCTGCCCTTCCACACGTGGCTGCCGGATGCCGGCGTGGCCCCTTCGCCCGTCACGGCCATGCTGCATGCGGCCGTGCTGGTGAAGATCGGCGTGTACGTGTTCGCGCGCCTCTTCCTGGTGATGCTGCCGCTGTCCCTCCAGTGGCAGACGATCGTGCTGGTGCTGGCGGCGGCCAGCGCGCTGGTCTCGGCGACGGCGGCGCTGATCGAGACGGACCTCAAGCGGATCATCGCCTATAGCACGGTCAGCCAGATCGCCTTCATCTTCCTGGGCTTTGCCAGCGGCTCGACCTACGGGGCGGTGGGGGGCCTCTTGTACATCCTGATGCACGGCCTGGCCAAGGGCGGTTTGTTCCTCGGCGCCGGCGTCGTGGAGCAGCGGACGCACACCAAGGACATTCGCCAGATGGGCGGGCTCATCAAGACCATGCCGATCACGGCGGTTTCCTTCGCCTTCTGCGCGTTTTCCGTCATGGGCATTCCGCCCTTTGGCGGGTTCTTCAGCAAGTTCATGGTGCTTTCCGGCGGCATCAACGGCGGGCACACGTGGCTGACGCTGGTGTTCATCGCCGGGGCGGTGCTGACGATTCTGTACCTCACGCGGCTGTTCGTGGTTGTCTTCCTGGGCGATAAGACCGCCCAGGCGAATGAAGGCTCGCCGGTGATGGTGGCCTGCGTGGCCGTGCTGGCGGGCTTGAGCCTGCTGGGCGGGCTGTGGATCAATGGCGCTTCACGCTGGGCCTGGTCGGCCGCCAGCGGGTTCCTGGTGCCGGGGTTGTCACAATGAACGAAATGATGCTGCTGTTGCCGATTCTCATCCCGGTGGCCGGCGCCCTGCTGGTGTTGCTGGCCGGCCGGTCTTCCCACAGTGCGCGCTTCGGCCTGACCGTGCTGGCTGCCGCGGCCACCCTCGCCGTGGCCGTGCTGCTCTTCCCGCAGGCCAACAACGCCACGGGCATTACGTTTTCCCACGCGTGGGCATCGCCCATGTTCAGCTTCGAGCTGCGGCTGTATTCGCTGAGCGCCTGGATCCTGGTGGCTGCCGCGGCGTTTGCACTGTTGGTGACCCTGTATAGCTGGCACTACATGGCCGGCCGGCCGCACGGCATGCTGTTCTGCCTGTACCTGCTTTTAACGCTGGCGATGGTGTGCGGGGCCATGCTGGCCAATCACCTGGTCGTGCTGCTGTTCTTCTGGGAAGGCCTGCTCTTGACCATGCTGGGCATGATCGCCATCGGGCGGCCCGGGGCGTGGAAGACGGCGTTTAAAGCCTTCGTCATCGTCGGCATCAGCGACCTGTGCATGACCGGCGGCATCGTGATTACTGGCCTGCTGGCCCACACGTTGCGAATCAGCGATATCGATCACCTGGCCACAACGGGCCTCGGGGGCCTGGGCATGGCCCTGCTGATCATCGGCGCCACCGCCAAGGCCGGCTCGATGCCGTTCCACTCCTGGATTCCCGACGCCGCCACCGATGCGCCACTGCCCTTCATGGCGTTGCTTCCCGCCAGCATCGAAAAGCTGGTGGGCATCTACTTCCTGGCCCGGATCAGCCTGGACATGTACCAGATGAGCCGCGAAAGCTGGCTGAGCATGATGATGATGGTCGTGGGCGCCGTGACGATCATCCTGGCCGTGGCCATGGCCCTGGTGCAGAAGAATTACAAGCGGCTGCTCTCTTACCACGCCATCAGCCAGGTCGGCTACATGATCCTGGGCGTGGGCACCGGCCTGCCCGCGGGCATCGTGGGCGGGCTGTTCCACATGGTGAATAATGCCCTCTACAAGAGCTGCCTGTTCATGACCGGCGGTGCGGTCGAGAAGCAGACGGGCACGTCCGACCTGAACGAACTGGGCGGTCTGGGGAGCAAGATGCCCCTGACCTTCCTGTGCTTCATCGTGGCGGCCGCCTCCATCTCCGGCTTCCCGCTGACCAACGGTTTTTACTCCAAGGAGCTGCTGTACGCCGGCGCTCTGGATCGCGGCTTGATCTTTTACCTGGCGGCCGTGGTGGGCACGTTCCTCACCTCGGCCTCGTTCCTGAAGCTGGGCCACGCGGCCTTCCTGGGCAAGCGGAATAGCCGGCACGACGCCGTGCGCGAAGTGCCGTTCTCCATGCTGCTGCCCATGGTGCTGATTGCCGCCGTCTGCCTGCTCTTTGGACCGGGCAACGCCCTGGCGGTGGATCACCTGATCCGGCCCTCGCTTTCGGCCGCGGCGGCGGGCGAGCATCACCTGGGCGGGTTGCTGCCGCACAACTGGCTGCTGGCCGAGCTGGCCGCCGGGGCCGTGCTGCTGGCGATTCTCAACCACCTGGCCGGCTGGCGGCGGTACGGCAGCGGCCTGCATGCGGTGGACCACATCCACCACGCCCCGGTGCTGTCGTTCATGTACGACAGTGCCGCCAAGGGCTGGTTTGACCCGTATATCATCGGCCGCCACATCGTTCGCGTGGTGGCGTGGATCGGCTGGGGAATGGACCGCGTGGTGGACTGGTTCTCGGATGGGTTCTGGGTGCGGACCGCGCAGTTTGGCGGCTGGGCGCTGGCCACGGCCCACCGCGGGCGCTACGCCCTGTACGTGCTGTGGTGCCTGGCGGGCGCGGCGGCCGTTATCGGCTTCCTGATTCGGGCCATGTAGGCGGCCGGGCCATGCCCGGCCAGAGCAGGAGAGAGTAGAAAGTAGTGAGTAGAAAACAGCAGGACTCGCCGATGGATTGGCCCTGCGGTCTACTTTCTACTGTCTACTTTCTCCGCGACAAGAGGAGAGCATAAGCGTGCTGGACTGGCTTATTCTGGTTCCGCTGGCAGCAATCATCCTGTTGAATCTGCCATGGTCGGACTTCATCCGCCGCCGTGCGGCCGTGCTGGCGGCGCTCTTGGCCGCGGCGCAAGCGGCGATGGTGGTGGCGGCGCCATCCGAGTGGGTGTCGCGGGCCAGCATCCTGGCCCAAACGCTGCACCTGCACCTGGCGATGACGGGCCTGTCGCGCGTGATGCTGCTGTGCATCGGCCTGGCCATGATGGCGGCGGCGTGCGTGACGCAGGTGATGTTCAGCGATGATTTCCGCCGCCGCGCCAACTTTGTCAGTCTGCTGCTGGTGAGCCTGCTGGGCATGAACGGCGCGGTGCTGGTGACCGATCTGTTCTCGCTGTATGTGTTCATCGAGGTCACCTCGATCTCCTCCTTCGTGCTGATCGCCTTCACGCTGGAGAAGAAATCGCTGGAAGGCGCGATCAAGTACCTCATCCTCTCGGCGGTGGCCACCGTGCTGATGCTCGGCTCGCTGGCGCTGCTGCTGCTGATGGCCGGCACGATGGATTTCGCCGGCATCAAGGAGGCCCTGGCCTCCTCCAACGGCGCCCTGGTGGCCAAGCTGGCCATCGGCGGCTTCGTGTGCGGGCTGTTGATCAAGGGTGGCCTGGTGCCCTTCCACGGCTGGGTGCTGGGGGCGTACTCCGCCTCGCCGGCGCCGGCCTCGGTGCTGCTGGCGGGGATCGTGACCAAGGTGTGCGGCATCTACGCCATGATCCGCCTGGCCACATCGGTCTTTCCCCCCAACGCCGCGGTAAACCAGGTGCTGATGCTGCTGGGCGCGGTGTCGATTGTGGTCGGCGCCGTGCTGGCCCTGCGGCAGACCGACATGAAGCGGCTGCTGGCGTATTCGTCCATCAGCCAGGTCGGCTACATCGTGCTGGGCCTTGGCTGCGGCACGCCGTTGGCCTGGGCCGGGGCGATCTTCCACCTGTTCAACCACACGGTTTTCAAGTCGCTCCTGTTCGTCAATTCGGCGGCCGTGGAGCGCCGGACCGGCACGACCGACATGAGCCGGCTGGGCCAGTTGGGCTCGGCGATGCCCCTGACGAACCTGACCAGCGTCCTGGCCGCGCTCTCCACCGCGGGCATCCCGCCCTTAGCGGGTTTCTGGAGCAAGCTGCTGATCATCCTGGCCCTGTGGCAGGCGGGCGTGAAGCAGGGGCAGGCGATGTATTTCGTGTACGCCGCCGTGGCGGTGCTCTTCAGCGTCGTGACGCTGGGGTACCTGCTGTCGCTGCAGCGGAAGGTCTTTTTCGGCAAGACGCCCGAGAACCTGGAACTGCTGGGTGCGGCCAAGCCCAGCGGCTGGATCAGTACCCCCGAGCTGATCCTGGCGGCGGTGACCCTGGCCGCCGGACTGCTGGCGCCCTTGCTGCTATTGACCGGCAGCTTCCTGGTGCCCACGGGGAGTTTTTGAGCGGTTCAACGTAGCATGGGCGTCCCGCCCGTGGCGGAAAGAAACGGCCGGATCACGGCCAGGATGGCCGTGAGACTCACGGGCGAGACGCCCGTGCTACGCGGTTTGAGCGGATGCGAGAGAATGCATGACTGAAAATTCGATCAACATCGTGTTGGTGGCGGCGTTGGTGCTGGCGGCGCTGTGGACGGTGATGACCGCCCGCACGCTGCGTTCGGCCATCGGCCTGGCGATCACCAGCGCCATCCTGGCCATCATCATGTTCCGGCTCGCTTCGCCCCTGGCGGCCGTGTTTGAGCTGTCCGTGTGCGCGGGGCTGATTCCCGTGATCTTCATCAGCACGATCGGGCTGACGGCCCGCGTGGAAGAAGAGTCGATGGCGGCCAAACAGCGCGAAAAGCTGCGGAAATACGCGGCCCTGCTGGTCCTGGTGCTGGTGGTGGCCGGTGTCCTGGTGACAATGCATCTGCCCAACGATTTTGCGGCGCCCCAGGGGCCGGTGCCGACCGAGTCCCCCCAGGTCGTCATGTGGGATCTCCGCCACGTGGACCTGATCGGCCAGATCGGCGTGCTGGCGGCCGGCGCCTTTGGCGTGGTGATTCTGGTTAAGGTGAGCAAACGTGCCTAAAGAAGCCATCGAACTGTTCAGTCTGTTCGGCGTGGGTGCGCTGCTGGTGATGCTGGTGGGCTTTTACAGCCTGCTGACCACCCGCAGCCTGATCCGCGTGATGATCAGCGTGGAACTGCTTTCCAAGAGCGTGATGCTGCTGCTGATCGCCGCCGGGCGGGCCGTGAATCGCACCGCCCTGGCCCAGGCGATGGCCATCACGCTGATCAACATCGAAGTGGCCGTGGTGGTCGTGGCGGTGGGCATCATCCTGTGCATCTACCGGCACCACAAGACGGTCGACACCGCCGTCGTGCAGGAAATCAAAGGGTAGCAATATTGGGTCCGGGCATGGAATATCGCGCGACTCTTGAGGCGGTTGCTGAGACGGTGCAGGACCTTGAGTTGTCCGCTCCGCGGCGCCTGCAAGAGGCAATGGTTTTACTCCTTGCCGGGAAAAATCATACGGCAATCTACATTGCAGGTCTGGCGGCCGAGATGTACCTAAAGACCGCCTGCTTCTTTCTCGGCGGAGCATCTCCGGCCACCCGGACCGATACGATGCTAAGTCCGGTACGACCGAGGATCTACTCCCCACCCTTCACCGCCGACTTCGAGTCCGGACATGGGTTGTGGTTCTGGTCCCAGGAGCTGATCGCTCGGCGTAAGGCGAGAAAACTGGGCACAGCGCCTAACAGGTTTAAGCAGATATGCGCTACCCTCTATCTAAACTGGTACATTGGCATGAGATACCGTCCGGGCGTTGCGACGCAAGGTAATGCGGAACGGTTCCTAACGAGTGTTGAATGGCTGGCGAACAACCACGCTATGCTGAGGAGATAGCTATGCCTATACATGAACGCGGAGTAAGCCGCAGTGACGTGGGTGCTGAGGCCAAATTGAGAAACGAACTGGTCGCCGAGCTTAAGAAGCCGCAAAAGACTGGAGAGCCGGCGATTATCATCGAACACCCTTCGCCCGGTACGACCCATCTCTTCGTCATTTGGTCAAGCTGGGAGGAGATGGAACAGGCCGTTCGATCCAGAATCGTACTTGATGCTTTTGCTGAAGCCCGCGGCCAACAAGAGGCCGCCGAAGTGACGGTTTCAATGGGCTTGACGCAGGTGGAAGCGGAGCGTTTGGGAATAAAACTATGACGCGGAGAATACGCATTGTTCTTGCCGGTTCGAGCAGGCTTGGCAACGGACTTGGCAAGTTGAAATATGCGGGACATCGGAGAGATTAGTCCATGGACATTCGACTGCTGCAACCTCCGTTGGCGTTTCTCATCATGCTGGGAGCCTGCGGGCTCCTGCTGGCAGGCATGCGCCGCCTGTCCGGCGGCCGCCAGCGGCTGACTGAACCCTACGCCTGCGGCGAGGAACTCGCCACGCACATGATCCAGCCGGATTACGGCCAGTTCCTGCCCTTCGCGTTCTTCTTCACGATTTTGCACGTGATGGCCCTGATGGCCGCCACGATTCCGGTGCAAACCCGCAGCGCGATGGTCATGCCCGTGTTGTACGTGGCCTGTGCGCTGCTGTGGGTCTACAAGCTGTATGCGAGGTGAGTCGATGAGCCTGGTCAAACGCGTGGTGTTGTGGGCACGGCAGAAGTCGCCCTGGGTGCTGCATTTCAACACCGGCGCCTGCAACGCCTGCGATATCGAGATCATTGCCGCCCTGACGCCCCGGTACGACCTGGAGCGATTCGGCGTGCAGCTTAAAGGCACCCCCCGGCACGCGGATGTGCTGTTGTGCTCCGGGCCGGTGACCCACCAGATCAAGGACCGGCTGGTGCGGATCTACGAGCAGATGGCCGAGCCGAAGTTCGTGGTGGCCATCGGCACCTGCGCCTGCAGCGGCGGCGTGTTCCAAGGCTGCTATAACGTAGAGTCGGGCATCGACCAGGTGCTGCCGGTTGCGGCCTACATTCCCGGCTGCCCGGCCAGCCCGGCCGCTATCCTGGATGGCGTGGTGAAGCTCCTGGCCAGCCTGGACCCGGCCAACGCCCCGAAGGCCGAAGAGGCCCCCAAGGCCGAAGATCCGGCGGTGCCGGCATAGGCGCGATGGATTTTGCTTGACAATTTGCAACGTCATGATACCATGGCTAATCATGGGATATGCGGTTGCCAAAGGCGCAGTTGCGGCGGGTTGGATTCTTGCGAAGGCAAGTTTCCGCCTCACAGGATTGTCAAAGCATAAGTGTTTGAATATAAATAACTTAAAGCATAATGTGAAGCTGGGAAATATGCATCTTAAGCATTATGCACTATTGCTTGGGACTAGTAATTGCAAGGACTTACGTTATTCACGGCCTGCATATTGTGCATATTAACACGGCAACGAACCCGGCTTGACGGGGACCAAGAATGGAAGAGTCTCTTTCGGTACAAAGTGAGTTGATGAAGAGCTTCAGCGGCGTGGTGGGCAATATTCGCGTGCCCCGGCCGCGGCGCATCTTCGCCCAAGTGCCCTACGATCGTTTTGCCGAGGTTTTCGAGAACATCGTGGAGCGGATGGGTTTCTCTATCTTGTGCGCCATTACGGCCTTGGATGGCGGCGCGTTCATCGAAATAATCTACCATCTGGCCCGGCCCAGCGGCGTGGTGCTCAACCTGAGCACCAGCGTGCCCAAGGACCGGCCGGTCGTCAAGACGATCAGCGGCCGCTTCCCCGCCGCCGATCTGTACGAGCGCGAGATGGTGGACTTGATGGGCGTGCAGGTGGAAGGCCTGCCGCCGGGAAACCGCTATCCGCTGCCCGATGACTGGCCGGCTGGGCAGTATCCGCTGCGAAAGGACTGGAAGCGTCCCGAAACGGCTACACCGGACAAAGCCAACCAGGAGCAGCGCCATGTTTGAGGGCGAAAGCGTACAAGTCCCGGTCGGCCCCCAGCACCCGGCCCTGAAGGAGCCCACCAGCTTCATGCTGACGCTCCAGGGCGAGAAGATCCTCCAGATCGCCGTGCGGCTGGGCTACAACCACCGCGGCATCGAGAAGGCGTGCGAGGAGCGCACGTACGTGCAGGGCATTTACCTGATCGAGCGCATCTGCGGCATCTGCTCGCACTCGCACGCCACGTGCTTCGTGCAGGCCGTGGAGGAAATCGTCGGCATCCAGGCGCCTCCGCGGGCGCAGTACATCCGCACGATTGTCGCGGAGCTGGAGCGCATTCACAGCCACCTGCTGTGGCTGGGCGTCGCGGGCCATGAGGTCGGCTTCGATACGCTGCTGATGTACTCCTGGCGCGACCGCGAAATCGTCATGGACCTCCTGGCCCTGCTGACGGGCAATCGCGTCAACTACGGCATCAACACCTTCGGCGGCGTGCGGCGGGATATCAGCCCCGAGCAGAAGGCCGACATTTTCACCCGGCTCAATGCCCTGGAAGAGCGAACCAAATACTACGTGTCGGTGGCCACGCAGGAAACCACGCTGATCAACCGGCTGCGCAATGTGGGCGTGCTGTCGCCCGCCGATGCGGTTCGCATGGGGGCCGTCGGCCCCACAGCGCGGGCCTCCAGCGTGGACCGCGACATTCGCCGCGATGACCCGTACCTGGCGTACGGCGAGATTCCCTTCAAGGTCATCACCGCCGACTGCAACGATGTGTACGGACGAACGCTGGTCCGCGTCGGCGAGCTGATGGAATCGTACAAGATGATCCGCCACGCCCTGGAGCACCTGCCCGATGGGCCCATCGCCGTCAAGGCCCCGCGCAAGGTGCCGGCCGGCGAGGCCCTGGGCCGCTACGAGGCGCCCCGCGGCGAGGATGTGCACTACGTCCGCGGCAACGGCACGGAGAAGCCCGACCGCGTGAAGGTGCGCGCCCCCACGCTGGCCAATGTGCAGGCCGTCGCCAAGATGCTCGAGGACCGTTACCTGGCCGACCTGCCCATCGTGGTGGCGGCCATTGACCCGTGCTTCTCCTGCACCGACCGGCTGACCGAGGTGCGCCGCGCCGATGGGCCATCCAGCGTGCTGCACTGGGAACAGCTTCGCCAGTACGGCATCGAGTGGCATCGCCGGCACGGCATCGATTTCTCGAAACTGAACAACAGCTTCCGCTGCCCAGAGGACCATTGATGGACGCCCAGTTCGTTTACCAGAACCTGTACGACCTGTTTTACATGCTGGTCTTCCCCGGCCTGCTGTTCCTGATCGCCTTCGCGCTGTTCGCCGAGTACGTGGACCGCAAGCTGCATGCCCGGCTCCAGCATCGGGTGGGCCCGCCGTGGTTTCAACCGCTGGCCGATGTGATCAAGCTGGCGGCCAAGGAAGAGATGACGCCGCGCCTGGCCGACCGGCGGATGTTCCTCATGGCCCCCTTAGTGGCCCTGGCGGCCACGGCGACGGCGTTCCTGTACATCCCGACGTGGAAGTCCGACATCCGGTATCACTTCGAGGGCGACCTCATCCTGGTGCTGTACATGCTGACCGTGCCGACGGTCACGTTCTTCCTGGGCGGCTGGTACTCGCGCTCGGTGTACTCGATGATCGGCGCGGCCCGCGCGGTGATGCAGCTTTTCGCCTACGAAGTGCCGCTTTTCCTGTGCATCCTGGGGCCGGCGCTCCTGGCCAATACCTGGTCGATCAGCAAGATGGCGGCCTTTTACCAGGTGCATCCGGCCTTTGCGGCCCTGAATATCCTGGGCCTGGGCGTCTGCCTGGTGGCCCTGCTGGGCAAGCTGGAGCGCGTGCCCTTTGATATTCCCGAGGCCGAGACCGAGATCGTCGCCGGCAGCTTCACGGAATACAGCGGAAGGCTGCTGGCCATGCTGCGGCTGACGATCGACCTGGAAACGATTGTCGGCGCCGCCCTGATCGCCGCGGTCTTCCTGCCCTTCGGGCTGGGCCTGCCGGCGGCGGCCGGGTTTGCCGTGTATCTGGTCAAGCTGCTGGCCGTGGTGTGCGTGTTGACCGTCATGCGCAGCATCATGGCCCGCCTGCGGATCGACCAGATGATCAACTTGTGCTGGAAAGTGGCCGCCCCGCTGGGCGTGGCCCAAGTGCTCATCGACCTTGTGGCCAAGGGCTATTTGCCCAGAGGATATTTGCAATGAAACGCCCGGGAAGAATGTTGGCTGAGGTGTTGCGGTCGGCTCTGCGCAAGCCGGCCACCGTGCTCTATCCGTTCGTGAAGATCCTCATGCCCGAGCATTTTCGCGGCCGGCTGCATTTCATTCCGGAAAAGTGCATCGGCTGCAAGTTGTGCATGCGGGACTGCCCCGCCAACGCCATTCAGATCATCAAGGTGGCCGACAAGCAGTTCCGCTGCGAAGTGGACCTGGCCCGCTGCATCTACTGCGCCCAGTGCGTCGACTCCTGCCCGCGCAAGGCCCTGGAGGCCTCGCGAGAGTTTGAATTGGCGCAGCTTCAGCGGAAAGACCTTTTTATGAGGGAAAGCCCCGATCCTTCCAAGGTGAGCGCCCCTGCCAGTGAGCAACCCAAAACAGAGTCGGCCAAGTCTGAGCCAGCGCCTGCGAACAAGCCTGCAAACGGCTGACCGCATCGCCGTCCTGGCGATCGGATCGGACGTTCGTGCGGATGATGCGGCCGGCTTGGTGGCCGGCCAGGAACTTCAACGGATGCTTGCCGCTGCCTCTGGGCGTAATCCGCCGGTGGAAGTGTTTTTCGGCGGCACCGTGCCGGAAAATCTGACCGGCCAAATCCGGGCGTTTGGGCCCAGCCACCTGATCCTGATCGATGCGGCCGACATGGGCCTTCCGCCCGGCAGCGTGGAACTGCTGGAAACGAAGGACATTCTCAACACCGCCTCGTTCTCAACGCACAGTCTGCCGCTTTCGGTTTTGTCCGACTACCTTGGCCGCATGTTGGAATGCCAGGTCCTGCTGATCGGCATTCAGCCGGCGACCCGGGAGTTCAATCGCGACATGACCCCCGCGGTGGTGCAAGGGGCCCGCGCGGCCGCCAGAATCATTTGGGAGAGCCTGCCGGTTTCCAACTGAGGGCAAGGCGTCCTTGACTCCGCCGCGCGGATGGGCTAGTTTTCAAAGTTTCTCGCTTGGGAGAGATTCACCGTGCAGGAAGCGATTGCCAAGGCGGAAGTGCTGACCGAGGCGCTGGGCTACATCCAGCGGTTCCGGCGGAAGATCGTCGTCGTCAAGTGCGGCGGCTCCATGATGGATGATGACCGGGCCGTCTCGGACATGGTCAGCGACATCGTCTTCATGCACGCCGTGGGCATTCGCCCGGTGATCGTGCACGGCGGGGGCAAGGCCATCAACGCGGCCATGGAGAAGGCCGCACTTGAAGTGCAGTTCGTGCAGGGCCGCCGGTACACCGACCAGCGGACGCTGGCCATCGTCGAGCACGTGCTGGTGCGGGAGATCAACGAGCGGCTGTGCAAGACCATCGAAGCCCTGGGCGCCAGCGCCATGGGGCTGCACAGCCTCTCCAGCGGCGTGCTGTTTGCCGACCGGCTGTTTATTGAGCAGGACGGCCGCAAGATCGACATCGGCCTGGTGGGGCAGGTGACCGAAGTGAACGCCCGGCTGATCGAGCTGTTGTGCGGCTCCGACACGGTGCCCGTGATCGCCCCCATCGCCCGCGACGCCACCGGCGCCAAGCTCAACTGCAACGCCGACACGGCCGCCGGCGAAGTGGCCGCCGCCCTGCGCGCGGAGAAACTCGTGGTCGTCAGCGACACGCACGGCATCCGGCGGGACCCGAAGGACCCCTCCTCGCTGATGATGTCCACCTCCGAGGCCGAAATTCGCCAGCTTATCGCCGAGAAGGTGATCGACGGCGGCATGCTGCCCAAGGTGGAGGCCTGCCTGCGGGCGCTGGCCGGCGGGGTCAAGCGCACGCACATCATCGACGGCAAGTATCCCCATGCCCTGCTGCTGGAGATCTTCACCGAGCGCGGCGTGGGAACGCTAATACACCAGTGACAGAAGGCTGTAGACTGTAAGCTGTAGGGACATGGACGATAGTGGCATCTGAAATGGGTTCAGAATAAAGACGCGCTCGACTCATCAGCGCCTACAGCCTAAAGCCTACAGCCTATAGCCTCCTATGGAGCGGTCATCGTGCCTAAGAAAGACTTCATCAACATCGGCGACTTTTCCCCGGCGGAGCTGGCCAACCTGTTGCAGCGCGCCATCGCGGACAAGGCGGAGTTCCGCGACGGCCGCCTGGCCCCTTCCCTGCCGGGCAAAACGCTGGCGATGATTTTCGAGAAGCCCTCGCTGCGGACGCGCGTGAGTTTCGAGGCCGCCATGACGCACCTGGGCGGCCATGCCATCAACCTTACGCCCGCCGATGTGGGCATCGGCACGCGCGAGCCCGTCGAGGATGCCGCCCGCGTTTTGGGCCGCATGTGCGACGGCATCATGGCCCGCACCTTCAGTCACGAGCTGGTGGAGAAGCTGGCCCGGTATGCTCCGGTCCCTGTCATCAACGGCCTGACCGATTACAGCCACCCCTGCCAGGCCATGGCCGACCTGATGACCATGCAGGAACATTTCGGCCGGCTGGCCCAGCGCACGCTGGTGTTCGTGGGCGACGGCAACAACGTGGCCCGCAGCCTGGCCATGCTGTGCGCCAGCCTGGGCGTGGGTTTCGTGCTGGCCTGCCCCAAGGGCTACGAGCTGGATGAGCCGTTCCTCGCCCAATTGCGCGAAAAGTACCCGCAGGCCTCGGTCCAAACCCTGCGCGACCCGGCCGCGGCCGTGGCCCATGCCGACGTGATCTATACCGACACCTGGATTTCGATGGGCCAGGAGCAGGAGAAGGCCGCCCGAATCCGGACCTTTGGCGACTACCAGGTCAATGCGGCGCTGATGGCCAAGGCCCCCGCCGGCGCGATCGTGATGCACTGCCTGCCGGCCTACCGCGGCAACGAGATTTCCGCCGACGTGATGGACCGCTACGCCGACATCATCTTCGCCCAGGCGGAAAACCGGATGCACTTCCAGCGCAGCCTGCTGACCGTCCTCATGGCCGAGGGCGGCGTCAGCGACGGCGTCGGGGCGGGCAAGGAGTAATTCCAACGCGAAAGAGAACACAAAGATCACAAAGAACGCGAAGAACACAAAGAGAGGCAGAAAGATAAGACTTAGGAAGACAGGTAATTCATGGCCATGGCTTGGGGCCTTCGCCGTGGCGGTTTTTTAAACTCTCACTTCTTTTCTTTGTGTCCTTTGTGATCTTCGTGGTCTTCGTGTCCGCATTTCGTTGAAGACCGACACGCATGGCAAGCGCACGCGAACAACGCAGGCCCGCCCCCGCGCCGGCGCCCCTGGTTCCGGTGGCGCTGCTGCTGGCGGCGGGAATCATCCTGGGCCGCTACGGTCCGCTGCCCGTAGGCGTGCTGATCCTCGCGGCGGCCGCCTGCTGGCTGGCGGGCGTGCTGGTTTTTCGCCGGGTAGACCAGGCGCCGCTGAGAGCCGCCTGCCTGGCCGGCAGTTTGCTGGCCACGGGGGCCGGTCTGGGCTTCCAGGCCTGGCGCGCTGCGCCGCGCGACCACCTGGCCGCCTTCGTGCCCGCCGGCCAATCGCCCCTGGCCATCGTCGAGGGCCAGGTGGCCAGCACGCCGCTGCTGGATGATGAATCCGACACCCCGGCCGGCTGGGAGGCCTACCCGCGGCCGCCGCGAAGCCAGTTCCTGCTGGAAGCCGCCCGCGTCTCGACCCCCCAGGGCTTCCAGCACTGCCAGGGCCTGGTGCGCGTGGACGTGGAAGAAGCGGTCTGGCGGCTGCACGCGGGCCAGACGGTCCGCCTGTATTGCCGGCTGCACCGGCCCTCGCCGCCGCGCAACGAGGGGCAGCGCGATGCGCGGCTGGGCGCGCGCCTGGCCGGCGTGCTGGTTCACGCCTCCTGTCCCGCCGCCGACGCCATAGAGATTCTCGCCGAGCCGGCCGCCGGGCCGGCCACCTGGCTGGGCCGGCTCAAAGCCCACGCCCGCCAGCACCTGGCGTATGAAGGCGAGTATGAGGGACGGCTGCTGGCGCGGGCCATGGTGTTTGGGGTCCGCGACCCGGCCTTGCGCGGCGTGGAGGACGCCATGGCCCGCGCCGGCATCGCCCACTACCTGTGCATCAGCGGCATGCACATGGGCCTCTTAGTGGCGATGGCCTACGGCCTGATGCGGCTGGTGCGGCTGTCGCCGAAAATCGCGGCCTCCGGCGTGCTGGCGTTCATCGTGGCGTACCTGCTGGTGACCGAGCCGGCGGCGCCGCTGCTGCGGGCGGCGATCATGGCGGCGGCGTTCTGCGTGGCGGCCATCCTGGGCCGCCGGGCCTCGACGGCCAACCTGCTGGCCGTGGCGGCGATAGGCCTGCTCGTGGTCGACCCCAACGAACTGTTCCGCGCCGGCTTCCAGCTCAGCTTCGGCATCGTCGCGGGCATCCTGCTGCTGATGCGGCCGCTGCGTGACCTGCTCTTTGGCCGCTGGCTGCAGGTGCGCGGGCTGATGGTCTTCCGCTCCGACGAGCGCCGCCGGCGCTGGTGGTGGCGCACGGGGTTAAACTGGCTGGCGACGACGGTCTGCGTCTCAACGGCCGCCTGGCTGGCCGGAGTGCCGCTGGCGGCGTATCACTTCGGCCGCATCACGCCCGCCGGGCCCATCCTGACGTTGGTGCTGCTGCCCGTGGTGGCGGCGATGCTGGGCATCGCCCTGGCCCAATTGGCGCTCTCGATAGTCGCCCCCAACCTCGCCGGCAGCCTGGCGGCCTGGCTGGGCACGTTCTCCGACAGCCTCGTCGATTTGACCAAGGCGGTGCAACGCCTGCCCGGGCTGAACATCGAGCTGCGGCCGGTGCCCATCTGGGCCTGCGTGCTGGTGGGCTCGGCCATCGTGTTTGCCGTCTACAGCGGCCGGCTGCGCCTGCGGCGGCGCTGGCCAGCAGCGGCGCTGCTGGGGGCGCTGGCCCTGGCGTATCTCGCCACGCAGACAGCCGCACGACCCACCGGGCAGGGCGAACTGGCCATGCTGGATGTGGGGCACGGGCAATGCGCCGCGTTCCGCGCGCCCGATGGCCGGGTGGTGCTGATCGACGCCGGCAGCCGATCCGTGGCCGAGCCCTTCGAGCAGGTGCTGGAGCCTTTTCTGCAACAGCGCCGCTGGCCGGCGCCGGTGGCGGCGTTCATCAGCCACGGGGATTCCGACCACTACAACTGCCTGGGGGGTCTGCTGGACTGGCACGCGCCGCGGGCCCTGTTCGTGAACGAGCGCTTCGGGCGCGAGGAGAACCTCGAGCCCATGCTCAAGCGGCTCGTGCGCCACCTGGAGTGGCACGATGTGGAAATGCGGCGGCTGTCGCGCGGGCAGTGCGTCGAGCTGGGCAAGGGCTGCCGGCTGGTGGCCCTGTGGCCGCCGGCGTCGAAGGCCTATGATGGGCTGACCCACAACGATTCGTGCCTGGTGCTGCGGCTGGAATGCGGCGGCACGCGCGTGCTGCTGCCGGGCGACCTCCAGCGGCCAGGCCAGCAACTGCTGCTGGAACTCTCACCCGCCGACCTGCGGGCCGATGTGCTGGTCCTGCCGCACCACGGTTCGGCCGTCGCCACCCTGGACAGCTTCATCGCCGCCGTCGCCCCCAAAATCATCCTCCGCTCCAGCGGCCGGCGGCGCGATGGCACGCCGGAGGAGAACAAGGCCCTCATCACGCATGACCGGTTCTTCTCCACGGACTGGGGCGGAGCCATTCGAGTGGATTTTGCGCCCGATGGGCCGGCGGTTGAGACGCATCTGTCCAGATGAGCTTTGCTTCTTGACCTGCGATTTGCAACCAGAGTAGATCACGTTCGAAACGAACATCTGCCTCGATGGGGGAGTTTCTTCGGATCGGCATTTTACCCAGCTTATCAGTTCATGCTTAGCATGAACTGAATCGGCCAGCACTCTGGACTTGAATCGTAAGTGACTGAAACTTAACCCGTTTTCGCATATCGGGTTATAAACAATCCCGCAGTCTACAGCATCGTCATGTTGTTCCGATGCACCAGCTCATCGTATGGCTTTTCGCCCAGCACTTTGGCGATCTGGCTGGTCTTGAGTCCCTTGATGGCGTCAACCTGCTCGGCGGCGTAGTTGGTCAGGCCGCGGGCGATCACCACGCCCGAGCGATCGACGATGGCGACGGTGTCGCCTTTCTTGAAGCTGCCGACCACGGCTGTCACGCCGCTGGGCAGCAGGCTCTTGCCGCGCTGGCGCAGGGCGAGGGCCGCCCCCTCATCCACGACCAGCTTGCCGACCGCGCGGGCCGCCTGGCCGATCCAGCGCCGCCGCGCGCTCATCTTCTGCGGCGCCGGCACGCACAGCGTCCCGACTTGTTCGCCCGCCAGCAGCCGCTCCAGCACGCGGGGCGCGCGGGCGTTGGCCACGATCGTGACCTCGCCGGCGGCGGTGACCATCTCCGCGGCGGTCAGCTTGGTGCTCATGCCCCCGGAGCCCAGGCGGCTGCGCTGACCGGTGGGCAGTTCGACGGCGCCGCAGCCGGCATCCTCGATGATGTCCAGCAGTTCCTTGCCGCGATACACGCCATCCACCGAGGTCAGCAGCACCAGGAGACCCGCGGCCAGCAGGTTGGTCATGTGTGCGGCGATGATGTCGTTGTCGCCGAACCGCAACTCATCCACCGCCACCGAGTCGTTCTCGTTGAGAATGGGGACGACTTTGAACTCCTGGAGCGCCGCGACGGTGTTGCGGATATTCAGGTACCGCGTCCGGTTCTCGAAGTCGCCGCGGGTCACCAAAATCTGCGCCACCTTCTTGCCGTGGGCGGCAAAGGCGTCGGCGAAGTGCCGCATGAGCTGGCCCTGGCCGACGGCCGCCGTGGCCTGGAGCAGCGGCAGCGTGGCCGGCCGCTTGGGCAGGTCCAGCTCGGCCATGCCGGCCCCGACGGCCCCGGAGGCCACCAGGGTGATGGCGACGCCGCGATCGACGATGTGGGCCACCTGGCCCGCCAGGTCGCGCAGGAACGGCACATCCAGCCGGCCGGCGGCATCGGTCAGCGCGGTCGTGCCAATCTTCACGACGACCTGCATCGCGCGGCGGACAACATCCTGTCTCCACGGTTTACTGGGCATGGCTTTTTTAGATCTTTTTCGTGGCGATATCGCCCGGCCGCACTGCCGGTACGCGGTGCAGGACTTCGCATATTACTTCCACATTTCGTCGTGTGGCGCCCTGCTGGGCCAGGATAAACTCGCGCGCCCGGCAGCCCAGGTCGGCGGCCGCCGCCGGATCGGCCAGCCAGCCGGCCAGCACGCGACCCAGGTCCTCGATGTCGGCCACCTGGACGACCACGCCGGCCTCGACAAGCTGGCGGGCCTGCGGGAAGTTGAACACGTGCGGCCCGAAGGCCACGGGCAGGCCCAGTCCGGCCGCCTCGATCATATCGCTGCCGCCCATTCTTACCAGCGACCGGCCGACAAAAACCGCCGTCGCCAGCCGGTAAAACTTCCGCAGTTCGCCCATCGTGTCGCCCAGGATCACGGCCTCGGCCGCCACAGCGCCGGTGCTGCCATCGGGCCGCTGGGTGCGGCGGATGAGGCCAAAGCCCGCGCGCGTGATAAGGCCGGCCACCTCCTCGAAGCGCTCGGGCTTGCGGGGCACGATCACCAGGCGGGCAGGGCCGGGAAAACTCCCGTCGGCCTGGCGGCGGGCGAACATCTCCAGCAGCATCTCCTCTTCGCCGGGACCCGTGCCGCCGGCGACGATCAGCCGATCGCTGGAGGTCAGGCCCAGCGCTGTCGCCAGGTGCTCGCTGCCGGCGACGCGATCGGAGATGACGGCGTTATCATATTTCATCATGCCCGTAACGCGGATCTTCGCGGGCTCCGTGCCCAGCTCGATGAATCGCCGCGCGTATTCATCATCCTGCACCGCCAGGACCGTCAGCGGATTGAAAAGCAGCCGGCCGGCGAGTTTGCCGATTCGTTTGTACCCGGGGTAGCCCTTGTTTTCGCTCATGCGGCCGTTCACCAGGACCACGGGCACGCCCCGCCGGCGGGCGCAGGCGAGAAAATTGGGCCACACCTCGCCCTCCATGAGCACCACCAGGTCGGGCCGCAGCCGCCGTAGCGCGCGCTGCACCGCCAGCGAAAAATCCAGCGGAAACCGGAACACCTGCCGCGTGGCCGAAAAGAGTTCGCGGGCGCGCGCCAGCCCCGTGGCCGTGGTGGAGGAGATGACGATCTGGTAATCCGGCAGTTGCGACGACAGCTCCTCCACCAGCGTGCGGATGCCGTTCACCTCGCCCAGGCTGACGGCGTGCACCCAGATCACCGGCTGGAGCCCATGGCGCCGCGGCGCCTTGCCCAGTTGCTGGCCCACATCGTGGCGATAGCGCCCGTACCGCACCATGCGGTACAGCCAGATCGGGCTGGTCGCCACCAGGACCAGCAGGTAGAGAATATCCATTGCCAGCGAAAGCATCCGGACCAGTATGGGCCCCCTCACGCGGCAAGTCAATCGCGCCGGCGGGGGAGGATTTACATTCGGCCCCTTACAGCGGACAATTCCTCGCGTTCGAGATTTCGAAATGACATTGCCCCGACAGGCAACAGGAGACAGAACGGATGCACCCGATCGCACTTCAGCTTTGGACGGTTCGCCAGGCGGCCGCGGCCGACCCAGCGGCGACGTTGCGGCAAGTAGCCCAGGCGGGATACGCGGGTGTGGAGACCGCCGGGCTGTACGGCCGCACGCCGGCCCAGTTCCGCAAGATGTTGGATGATGTGGGGCTGGTGGCCTGCTCGGCACATATTGCCGTGCCCACGAAGGACAACGTGTCGGAGATCGTCGATGCGGCCGGGGCGCTGGGCTATGAGATGGTGATCTCCGGCCGCGGACCCGACAACTTCAAGACGGCCGATTCCGCCCGCGCCGTGGGCGATGAGTTCCAGGCCGCCGCTGAACTGCTTCGCCCGCACGGGCTGAAGCTGGGCTATCACAATCACTGGTGGGAATTCGAGGAGCTGGGCGGGCGCCTGGCGATGGAACTCCTGGCCGAGCGGATGCCGAGCGTGTTCCTCGAGCTGGACACGTACTGGGCGAGCAATTTCGGCAAGGTGGACGTGCCGGCCTTCATCCGCCGCCACGCCGGCCGCATTCCGCTGATGCATATCAAGGATGGGCCGCTGGTCGAGGACCGGCCGCACACGGCCGTCGGGGCGGGCAAGGTGGATGTTCCCGCGGTCATTCGTGCGGCCGATGCGAAGGTGCTCCGATGGCTCATCGTCGAGCTGGATGAGTGCGCAACGGATATGATGCAGGCGGTGCGCCACAGCGCGGATTTCCTGGCGAAGGCCAAGTTGGGCAAGCACCGCGGAATTGAATCTACAGAATGAGGCGGATGCGGCGCTTCCGGCGACAAGAGACTGGACAGGCCGCAAGAATTCGCTAGATTGCCACGCAGCCCAGTGCAGACCGGGAGCAAGGTTGCTGGCAAGTTTGTTTTGGGAGTACAGTCATGGAGTCGAGCCACATGTACGCGTTTTCGCCGGCACAGCCGGTGGGGCGGGCCGCTGTTGTAGCTCGCGTTGTTCTGGGAGCCGCAGCGCTGGCGCTGGCTTCGCGGCTGACCGTGCCGTTCTGGCCCGTGCCTGTCACGGCCCAGACGCTGGCCGTGCTGCTGCTGGGTGTGATGCTCGGCCCGTGCGAGGGCGTGTGGAGCGTGACCGCATTTCTGGCCGCGGGCCTGGCGGGCCTGCCGGTATTCGTCGCCGGCGGCGGTCCTTTGTACATTCTGGGCCCGACCGGCGGCTACTTGCTGGGCTTCGTGGCGGCGGCGTATCTGGCCGGCACGTTCGCCCAGCGCGGCTGGGGCAGCCGGCTGTCCACCGCGCTGGCGGCGATGGCCCTGGCCGATGCGGTCCTTTTCGCCTGCGGCTTGGCCTGGCTGCTGCAATTCCTGCCCGCTGGGCAGACCTTCACCCACGGCCTGCTGATCTTCGTTCCCGGGGAGTGCCTCAAGATCGCCCTGGCGGCAGCGACCCTGCGGCGAATGCGATAAGTTCTTCCTGGAATCCAGGGCACCCGGAATATGGCACGTGGCACGGGCTTTTTCGCCTGTGAGCGCTTTCCTTGCGTGCCTGTTGAACCTACAGTCTTCTTATGGAAAACGTGTTTTTGAAGCGGCGGTACCTGGTGGACTTTCAGGCCCACCGGCTGGGCCACATTTTCACGGATGTGCTGGTGATCGGCGGCGGCGCGGCGGGATTGCGCGCGGCCATCGAGGCGGCCCGCTACGGCCAGGTGCTGCTGATCACCAAGGGCGCGCTGAAGGATTCCAACACCTCGCAGGCCCAGGGCGGCATCGCCGCCGTGCTGGATGCGCACGACTCGCTCCAGGAGCATATCGACGACACGCTGGTGGCCGGCGCCGACCTGTGCGATGAACCGGTGGTGCGGTACGTCATCGAGCACGCCGCCAAGCACATCCGCGAGCTGGTCGAATGGGGCGCGGCCTTCGACCGCGGCGAGGACCACGAGTTGGACCTCACCCGCGAGGGCGGCCACGGCCGCCGGCGGATCGTGCACGCCCACGGCGATGCCACCGGCTGGGAAGTCTCGCAGACGCTCATCCGGCGCGTGCAGTCCACCGAGGGCATCAAGGTCTTCGAGAACTGCTTCGCCGTCGATCTGATGACCGACCCGGTCGAGGGCGGTCCTGGGTCATTGTGCCTGGGGGCCATCACCTGGCACGAGCGGTACGGCCTGCAGATGATCTGGGCCCGCCAGACCATCCTGGCCACCGGCGGGGCCGGCGTCATCTGGCGCGAGACCACCAACCCTCCGATCGCCACGGCCGATGGCCACGCCATGGCGTTCCGCGCCGGGGCCACGCTGGCCGACATGGAGATGATGCAGTTCCATCCCACCACGCTCTACATCGCCGGCGCCAGCCGCAGCCTCATTTCGGAGGCGGTGCGCGGCGAGGGGGCGTACCTGGTCGACAAGAACGGCTGCCGCTTCATGGGCGACTACCACGCCGACCGCGAGCTAGCGCCCCGCGACATCGTGGCCCGCGCCATCCTCACGCAGATGGCCAAGACCGGCGGCACGCACGTCAGCCTCGATGTCCGCCACATCGGCAGCCAAGCCTTCGCCGAGCGCTTCCCGCGAATCTACGAGCAGTGCTTGGAGTTCGACATCGACCCCGGCGCCGACCTGATCCCCGTGCGGCCGGCTGCGCATTACATGATCGGCGGGGCGCGCGTGGAGCTCGATGGCCACACCGATGTGCAGGCCCTCTTCGCCTGCGGGGAAAGCTCCTGCACCGGCCTGCACGGCGCCAATCGCCTCGGTTCCAACAGCCTCATCGAGGCCATGATCTTCGGCCAGCGCTGCGGCCAGCTTGCCGGCGAGGCCCTGGCGCAGGTGAATAACCGGCTGACGGTGCAGAACCTGTCCTACCACAGCCCGGCCACCGTGCGCACGGAGCTGGATATCTCCGACATCCGCCAGAGCCTCCGCTCGGTCATGTGGCGCAACGCCGGCCTGGTGCGCACCGGCCAGGCGCTCTCTGAATCCATCGAGATCATCAACTTCTGGTCGCGCTACGTGCTGGACAAACCCTTCAACGCCCCGGCCGGCTGGGAAGTGCAGAACATGCTCCAGGTCGCCCGGCTCATCTCCACCGCCGCCCTGGCCCGCACCGAAAGCCGCGGCGCCCATTACCGCGATGACTACACGCAGAGCGACCCGGCGTGGAGAAAGCATCAGTTGGTGAGGCGAACGCCGGAGGAGTTGGTCGTGAGTGAAGAGCCCGTGAGGTAGGCGCTGGCTCTACGCAACGATTTCCACAATTGCGCCTCTGGATTGCGTTCCCGTCTCCACCACCCACAATCCAGTCCCTAAATCTTTCACGGATCCGCTTTCGCTCCTGCATCGGCCGGCGCGCCGCCACACGGCCAGCGGCCCCGACTCGTGCATTTCGACGATGAGGCGGTCCTTTTCGCACAGCAGCACGCGCACGGCGGCGGGCGAGAGGAATTTGTCCGGCCGGCCAATCACCGCCCAGCCGGCGTGGATGGGACAGAGCAGGAAGAAGCGGTGGCCGAAGGTGGGCAGCGAAAAGTCGACGCCTTCGCCGAGGATGCTGGCGGTGCCTGCCTGCCAATCGTAAGCGATAAGCCCTTCTTTCGGCACGGGCCAGCGCTGCGGCTGCGGCGCCAGGAGCATGCCCGCGCAGGCGTAGTCGGCGGGGCCGAACGTGCCCGAGACTTTCTGCTCGGGCTCCGTGAGGTTGTAGGCCACGACGGCCGCCGCACGATTGGCCAGGGGCGCGATGACCCGGTAGGGCCTGCCATCGGCGAAGGGGTCCATGAACAGGCCATCGCTCAGCGGAAACGCTGGTGAAAGCGGCCGAAGCAGCTCGCCATCCTCGTAGCACAGCGGCTTGATGTTTTGGGGTGCGAACTTCGCCGGGTCGTCCGAGAGGTACACCGGCGCCCCGGACATCGCCTTCGACACGGCCATCATCTGGCCCGAGACCGGATCATTCGAATGGAACATGTCGTGGTCGCCCCAGACGGTGATGCCCAGCCACGGCATGTTGCCGTAGGAGTTGTGCAGGTGCCGCCGGGCCCGGGGCAGGTTGTTCATCTTGTAGTCTTCGCTGCAGCGCGTCACCGCGCTGGCGCGGGTGTTGAACAGGCACACGGCGTTATGCGCCATGCAGTTGATCAGCCCATCCATGTGCACCGCGCAGGCGGCCTCCAGGGCCTGGGCGTTGGCCGCGGCGCACGCGGCCGGCTGCGCGGTGCCACGATAATTGGCCAGGTTGCCCGCCTGGTTATCGACCTTCACGAAATCAAAGCCCGCCCGCCGGGCCGCGCCGATCATGGCATCGTAGAAGGCCGCCGAATGCAGCTTGCCGCCCTTGGGCAGCAGCATTTTGCCCGTGGCATCGCTCGCCAGGTGCTCGTTGAGCGGGCCCAGGTTATTTGCGGGACAGATCCCCTTCCAGTACCCGTTGAAATTCAGCCACAAACCCATCCAGCGGATGGCCTCGGGGCGGCGGCGAGAAAGCAGCGGCTGCCAGCCGTGGGGGAAACGCGCGCTGGGGGCGAAGTCGAGCAGCCGGTCGCCCTCGTGGTGGAGGTGCCCATCATCCACGAGCACGTAGCGGATGGGCAGGCCCGATTTCTCGATCGCATCCACCGCGTACAGCAGCGTCTGCTCGTCGATTTCGCGCAGGTACTGCTCCCAACTGCACCAGCCCAGGTAGCGGAAGATTTCCGGATAATGCTTCTCTTCCCGCGGCCGCGTGGAGAAGCCGACCCGCTCGTGGCTCATCGCCGTCAGCCACGCCTTGCGGAACGCCAGATAGGGGTCGGCATCCCACGCCCACGCCAGCAGGGGCAGGTCGCCCTCGACAGCCGCCGTGCCGAACGTGGCCAGGTTGAGCGTGAGCGTGTCTTCGCGGCTGTGGAAATACGCCAGCGTTCGCTCGCCCGCCACCGGCAGCAGCACGCCATAGCCGCCGCCGGCCCTCTGGAGCAGCAGTTGCATGCCCCCGCACTTGAGGCCGCGAAAATGTTCCACCCGCAGCGGCTGGATGCGGTTGCCGCCCTCGGGCCACGTCTCGTTCTTGGGATCGACGACGTCGTATTTCTGGTAGTTCGCGAAATAGCAGGCCTTCTCGAACGGCGGCACCGCCACCTCGTAGCGTTTCAGGATTCCCTCGCCATCCGGCGTGCCGGCGAAAGCTCTTTCAACAAGCACGCCCGATCCATTTACAGGGACAGACAGTGCAGTATTCACGGACAGTCTCCGAAGGGTCTTTTGAAGCAAGGCCCGGAGGGCCGAAAGGACGTAGCCGGGGGCGTAAGCCCCCGGACGCAAGAACAAGCCATCAGAGCCCCGGAGGGGCGAAAGAGCGCTGCAAGATCAAGCTGCCGCATCCGCATCTTTCGCCCCTTCGGGGCTCTTCCCTTTATCATCCGCTTTTCCGGGGGCTTACGCCCCCGGCTACGATCCTTGGGCCCCTTCGGGGCCAAAGAAGGATGGCCTACGCCATTCCGAACATCTTCTCTTTCAAATCCAGATAGTAAATGTAGTCTTGCTCTTTGACATTCGGCGGGCAGCGGTGGTCGCAGTGGGGGATGAAGCCGCCGCGCTTGACCAGGGGCTCGAGCGTTTCCAGGTAGGCCTTGATGGCCGCCGGACCCTCGCCCAGCTTGATCTTGTCCACGCCGCCCATGACCAGCAGTTGGCGGCCGTACTTGTCCAGCGACTCGCCGGGATGGCCCGAGCTGTTCACTTCCCACGGGAACATGCAGTTGATGCCGCCATCGAGAAATCGCTGCAGGATGGGGCGAATGTCGCCGTCGCAGTCGGTGTACCACACATCGATGCCCGCGGCGGCCAGGCGCTTGTGGATGCGTTTGTAGCGCGGCACGATCACATCGTCAAAGAAGCTCGGCGGCACGATGGGGCCGTTCTTGAAGCAGATGTCTTCCCAGCCGCCCGCAAAGTCGAAGTCGATCTTCCCCAGCACCTGGTCGAGCCCGCGCTCGACGAGCTGGCAGAGCGTCTCGATCATGTCCTCGACCATCTCGGGGTAGTCGTAGAGGGCGTACGCCAGGCCCTCGAACGTGAGCATGTCGCGCACGTGGCCGATCATCGAGCCGCAGTGGACGTGCAGCGGGTAGTCGCGGCCGGCGGGGTGGTGCTCCTTCAGGGCCTTCACGTCGATGATGCGGCTGGGGCTGTTCACGTTGAGCCGCTCGGCCTTGACGCGCTCCCAATCCTCGGGCTTCTCGATGGAGGACTTGATGAAGTGCGGGATGGTGTCGTGCCCATCCAGCGGCACCTCGGCCAGCAGGCCCTCGCCGTTCTGAATGATCTTGGTCGTGGCCGTCTGGCGGATGACCTTGGTCTCGAAGGCCGGATTGAGGTAGGCGCTCAGGCCGACGCCGGCGTACACGTCGAAATTGAAGAACCGGTCCGCCTCGGTGTTCTTGGTGACGCCGTTCTTCGTGAACATCGACCAGGAGTGGAAGTTCTCCTCCCAGAACCCGAACTCGCAGTTGAAGCACCGGTCCACCGGCTGAAAGTGCATCTGCCGGTTGAACCGCTCGCGGTCGGTCATCGTGCCTTTCCACTTCGGTCGGCTAGGAACAATCGCCATGAATCGCTCCTTATAGCGGCCCGCCACCCCAAGGCCGAGGCGCGAAGATACCTGCGCGGCCGGCGGCGTGCAAGAGGCGCTAAGACCTTAGAGCCCGGCCGGGTGCACGTCTGAGGTGGCACCTATGAAGAGCGAGAAGTCAACAGACTTTCCCACGCGGCCCATCGTTCATTGCGAAGGGCATCCAGTTTCGAAGGCGGCGCGACGTCCATATCGGTTGGACCTCTTGGCCTTCCCGGGCGGAACCTGCTCCTGACAACACGGACCGACGACCGTTGATC
>PMYD01000065.1 GCA_003171335.1 Phycisphaerales bacterium | reverse complement strand
GCCAGAAGAATTTGTCACACCCCAAATTCAAAATCCCGAATAGGGCTATTCACTTGACTCCAGTTGCCACTACAGCTTGTTGTCCGAGCTTGAAGCGGTCGGCCAAGCCGGCGAATAACGCGTCAAGGGCGTCTTTGTGCTTCCTAATGTCAGGAAAGAAAGCGTCCATGCCGAGCAAGAGCGTGATTTCCGCCCCGATCGGGCATTGCCGGCCCCTCCCGCGCAGGACAGGCAACACCAGGCCCTGTGTGGCTTCTATTTGCGGTCTACAGGTTGTGTCTACTGGAGTCAAGTGAATAGCCCTAATCCCGAATTCCAAATCCCAAACAAGCACCAAATCCCAAGCTCCAAAAGGGAAACAAAGGCGCCGCTTACGGCCAGTATGGCCGCTCCAGCGGGACCTCTTGTTCCCTTTGGAATTTGGTCCCTGGGATTTGTTTGGGATTTGGAATTTGGAATTTGGGATTTGCGGCCGCAAGCGGTGGCCTTACGATGGATGGTGAGGTGAAGACACGCATGCAAACGCACTACCCACACGCGTACATCCTGAATGTCGTCGCCAAGGATCGTCCGGGCATTGTCGCGGCGATCAGTAAGGCGGTCGTGGACTACAAGGGCACTATCGACACGTGCAGCCAGACGGTCGTGGCCGAGTTCTTCACGCTGATCATGGTGGTCAGTTTTCCCCAGCCGCTGGCGGAGGAGAAGTTTTCGCGTGCGATCACCGACCCGGCCGACTCCAAGGCCGGCGTGCACGTACACCTGCGGCCGTACGAGCCGGGCGCCCTGGCCGGTGCGGCGGCGGAGGGCGAGAACTTCGTCATCACCGCCTTCGGGGCCAACCAGGCCGGCGTGGTGCTGCGCTTCAGCCGGTACCTGGCCGACCGGGGCATCAACATCAACGACCTGTACGGCACCGTCGCCGACGGCCAGTTCATCCTGGTCGGGCAGGTGCGCGTGCCCAACCGGTGGGACATCCGCATGCTCCAGGCGGACCTGGAGCAACTGGCCGGCGAGATCGGCCACACCGTGCGGCTACAGCACGAGAACGTTTTCTTTGCGACCAACCAGCTTCGCCTGCCGCGTTTTCGGCCGGTGGAGAGACGGTCGATAGGGTGACAGAAGCCCCGGCAACAAAGGCGGACACAAAGGCCACAAAGATCACAAAGAACGCGAAGAACTGCGGGAAGTTAAAAAGTTAAACGTAAATCTTTTTAAGACTCTATTCTCTCTTCCTTTGTGTTTCTTCGTGATCTTTGTGGTCTTTGTGTCCTCTTCGGAACAACGAAAAAAGGACCACGGAAAAGACCATGCTCCAGACCGACGAGATTCTCTCCACCATTCGCATGCTGCATTCGGAGCACCTGGACGTCCGCACGGTGACGCTGGGGCTCAACCTCGACGACTGCGCCAGCCACGATGCCGACCTGATGTGCCGCAAGGTGGCCCAGAAGATTCGCTTTCGGGCCTGCCGGCTCGTCGAAACGTGCGACCAGGTGGGCGCCAAATACGGCATCCGCGTGACCAACAAGCGGCTGGCCATCTCCCCGGCCGCCACGCTGCTGGCCGGCCACGGCGCGGCGGCGGCGCTCCAGTTGGCCCACACGCTGGATGAGGCGGCGGCGGCGACGAATATCGACCTGGTCGGCGGCTTCACCGCCCTGGTGCACAAGGGCATTACCGCGGCCGACGAGGTGGTCATCGATTCCCTGCCGCTGGTGCTCAGCCAGACGCGGCGGCTGTGCAGCTCGGTGAATGTGGCGACCACGCGGGCCGGCATCAACATGGACGCCATCCGCCTCATGGGCCAGCGCATTCTCGACATCGCCCAGGCCACCGCCGACACCGGCGGCTTCGGCGCCGCCAAGCTGGTCGTGTTCGCCAATATTCCCGAGGATAACCCCTTCATGGCCGGGGCGTACCTGGGCGCCGGCGAGCCGGAGGCGGTGATCAATATCGGCGTCTCTGGGCCGGGCGTGGTTTCCAGCGCGCTGAAGCGCCGGATCGAGATCGACCCCGGCCTGTCGCTCGGGGACCTGGCGGAGGAGATCAAGATCACCGCCTTTCGCGTCACGCGCGTGGGCGAGCTGATCGGCCGCGAGGTGTCGCACCTGCTGGGCATCCCGCTGGGGATCGTTGACCTGAGCCTGGCCCCCACGCCGCAGGTGGGCGACAGCGTGGGCGAGATTCTCCAGGTGCTGGGAATCGAGCAGATCGGCGCCCCCGGCTCGACCGCCGTGGTGGCCATGCTGAACGATGCGGTGAAAAAGGGCGGCGCGTTCGCCTCCTCCAGCGTGGGCGGGCTGTCGGGCGCGTTTCTCCCCGTGTGCGAGGATGCCGCCCTGGCGGCCGCCGTCGCCGCCGGGCACCTGTCGCTGGAGCGGCTGGAGGCCATGACCAGCGTGTGCTCGGTGGGGCTGGACATGGTGCCCATCCCCGGCGACACGCCGGCCGAGACCATCGCCGCCATCATCGCCGACGAGATGGCTATCGGCGTGATCAACTCCAAGACGACCGCCGCGCGGCTGATTCCCGTACCCGGGGCTAAACCGGGCGACCGCGTGGAGTTCGGCGGCCTGTTCGGCTCGGCGCCCGTCATGGCCGTTCGCAACGTCGGCGCCAGCAGCCGCTTCGTCCGTTTCGGCGGGCGAATTCCAGCCCCCATCCAGAGCCTGAGGAACTGAAATCAGGAGCGAAACTTTCGCTCCTGATTTTTCCGCTCTCTCAGCTTTTTCGGGGACATTCGTCGCATAAACGGTTTAGGAGGCATTTGTTGGTCGTGGTATTGACCGCCAATGCCGCTGCGGCATCCGAATCCTGTCGCGGGTGTTCGCTCCAGTCCAGCAGCCGGCGGAGCAGGCCCTGTGTGCGGCAGTGAGAGTAATCCCCGAAAATGTCCATGCCGGCCAAGTGGTTGCCACTGGCTTGAATGAAAGCATCCAGGATCGCGATTACCTCGGCCAGGTCCAGCACTCCCGAGTCCCAATTCACCGCCGCCTGGGATGCGGGCATCACATCTTTATCCAACGAAATGTACACCGGCCGCGCCGAAAGCTCCTCGCGCCAAGGCTCTAGAAGTTCGAGCATGAATTGCCGCGTAACTGGCGCCTGCGGCGATGGCCGCACGGCTTTCGTGGGAACTTTTCGCCACTTGCCGCGCACGAACGGCCGCACGGCCGGAAAGACGACTATCTTCCCGCGTTGCAGCATGGACCACGGCGCCGCGTGCCGAAAACCGTTCTCAAAATCGAGCTGCCCCCCCACGTGAAACACCCTGCCCACGCGCTCCAGCGCGGCCGCATGCCGCAACCAGGAACCGCAATGCAGCAGCGGCAGCGGGCCGACCCAATCGGGGTGCTTGTCCACCACCAACAAATTGAACGGCTCGGCCACCCGCCGGCACAGCGCCAGGCTGACATGGTGAAAATCCCCCGAGCCGCCCAGGAGCAGCATCGGTCCTGACCCGCCCAGGTCCCCCACGGCCCGGGCCAATGGTTCGGTGAACTTCTCAAACCGGGTAAAACTGCACGCCATGCGGATTTTCGGCCCCCAGGGCCTCAGTGGCAGCGCCGGCAGAGCCCGGGCGATGGTCTGGCTCGCCAAGGCGTCATCGAGATTCAGGACCGCCGGTCGCAGCATCTTTTTCCCATCCGGGCTCTGCCACAAAACTTTTGATTGCTGCCGGTTGCAAAGTGGCTTGCAGGCCGACTACACTTGAGCCGCACCAGTAATTCGGAGCAAGAATAACTATGCCTGATACTAGCGGCAACGGGATGGCTCTGCGTCGGCTGGCCCAGGGCCTGGCCGATCATCCTACCACGCGCTTCTTCCTGGCCATGCAGCGGCGGTTCAGCGACTGCCACATGAAAGACCTGATCGCCAGCAGCATGGACGACCAGCGGCGGATGACCGTTGCCGGCCGCACCGTTTATAACTTCGGCTCCGACAGCTTTCTCGGGCTGGATCGCGATGCTCGGGTCCAGCAGGCGGTCGCCCGCGGCGCTGTCCAGTGGGGCACGCACAACGGGGCCTCGCGGGCCTTCTACAGCGTCGAAGCCAATGATGTCGCCGAGAAGAAACTCGCCCAGTGGCTGGGCGTCGAGACCACGCTGATCTTCCCCACCGTCACCCTGGCCAACATAGGCCTGGTGCCCGGGCTGGCCGGCAAGGGCGACGTGCTGGCGGTGGACCGCCTGGCGCACAACAGCATTCTCGAAGCCGCCAAGATCGCCCACGACAACGGCGCCGACCTTCGAATCTTCGAACCGTGCACCGGCGCGGTGCTTCAGGGCGTGCTGCCGGAAAAACCTGAAGGCGGCTGCGTCGTGGCCGTCGACGGCGTGTACAGCATGCAGGGCACCACGCCGCCCCTGAAGGAACTGGACCAGGTGGCCCGCGCCCGCGGCGGCATTCTTTACGTGGACGATGCCCACGGCACGGGCATCTTCGGCGATCACGGCCGCGGCACCGCCATGCGCGAGCTGGGCACGCTGGATAACGTGTTGATGGTCGGCTCGCTTTCCAAGGCCTTCTCGTGCATGGGCGCGTTTGTGACGTGCACGGAAGAACTCAAGGTGCTGCTGAAGATGTCGGCCCCGACCTACGTCTTCGGCGGCCCGGTGCCCCCGCCGTACCTGGAGGCGGTGTGCGTGGTCTGCGACATCCTGATGTCGGATGAATACACCACGATCATCGGCAACCTGCGGACGCGGATCGACCGGCTGATCCAGGGCCTGCAGGCGATGGACCTGATGGTGCTGGGCAACGAGTCGCCGATCGTCTCGATCCTGGTGAAGGACCGCACGGCCGCCATGCAGTCGGGCAAGTGGCTCTTCGACCACGGCTTTTACGTGCAGTCGGTAACCTACCCGGCCGTGCCCATCAACGCCGCGGTGCTGCGCATCCAGGTGAATGCCAACCATCCGATGGAGGCCATCGACGGCCTGCTCAATGCGCTGGGACAGATGCGGGGTGAAATTCCGCTGCCCAAGGCATCCGACGACGCGCTGGCCTGCGCGTGAGCCACTCCCTTGCAGGATAGACCGCGGATGCTTGCACTGTGCTACTCTTGCCGGCCGTGGCAATTCGTGCTCGGCCGCACGCTGGGGCCGATCTGGAAGCGCGCCCCCTTTTCCATCGGCGTGGCGCGCCTGCGCGAGGTCAGCCCCCCCCCGCTGCCTGCCGGCTGGGCGATGGTGCGCGTGCGCCAGTGCGGCTTGTGCGCCAGCGATGTGCACCTGATCCGCCTGCACTTCAGCCCTTTCATCACGCCGGTGATCATGGCCGGCGATGCGCATGGGCCGGGAATTCTGGGGCACGAGCTGGTCGGTACGGTGGAGCAGGCCGCCGGCGGTAACGCCTTGCCTGTCGGCACGCGCGTCATTTCGCGCAGCGGCGGCTTTCGCAACTGCTTCAACCGGGCTACCGAGCTTTGCCCCCAGTGCCGGCGCGGCGAATACGCCTTGTGCCTGCGCGAGGCCGACCCCCCGCCGGCGCACGAGCCGCTGCGCGGCGGCGGGTTTGCCTCGCTCTATTGGGAAGCAGCGGAGAACCTGCTGGCCGTGCCGGAGAATCTCTCCGACGACACCGCCATGCTGGCCGAGCCGCTGGCCTGCTCGCTGCGGGCGGTGCTGCGGCTGGCTAACTCTTCGCCGGCCAGGGTGCTGGTAATTGGCGCGGGCCTGCAAGGGCTGGGCGCGGTGCACTGGCTGCGAAATCTGCGGCCGCAGGATGAAGTCACCTGCCTGGCGCGGCATGGCTTTCAGGCGGACCTGGCACGGGCCCTGGGCGCGCCGCAGGTTCTGACCGGCCACATTGGCGCGCCGGAACTGGCCCAGCGACTGGGCACGACGTGCATCAAGGGCCTGGCCGGCAATGACGTGCTGCTGGATGGCTTTGACGCCGTCATCGACTCCATCGGCACGCCCCAGACCCTCCAGTCCGCCCTGCGCTGGACCCGGCCCGGCGGCCAAGTGGTCATCCTGGGCGTGCACCTGGCGGCCGGCACGCTGGACTACAGCCCCGTGTGGTATCGCCAGGTGCAGTTGTGCGGCGTGATGGCGCATGGCATGGAGATGTTCGAAGGCCGCCAGGTCCCGACGCTCCAGCTCGCGCTGGAGCTTCTGGCCTCAAGAGCGCCTCTGCCGGTAAATCTGGTGACGCATCGCGTGGCGCTGCGGGAGTTCCCCTCTGCGCTAGAGATCTACGACAATCGGCGGTCCGCCGCCGCGGTGCGCGTGGCGATATGCCCGGCGTGATGCTGAAGATCTCGACAATCGCGATGTGGCTGGCGATGAACGCCGCCGCGGCCCTGGCCGACTCAGCGCCCGCCAGGGCCGAGGGCGAGGCCGCCGCTAGCGGCCAGACCCCCGCGTCGACGCCTGCCGCCTCAATGCCCGACGCTTCGTTGCCTGCTGCTTCCAGGCCTGCCCCCAAACCGGCCGCCTCTGCGCAAGGGCCCGCCCCCTCGGACCAGACCGGCTGGTTCGATTCTCTGAGCGCCCAGGCCCAGCAGCTCGAGGAGAAGTACGGCACCCGCCTGGGCCTGGGCTCGGCGTACACGGAGCAGGCGCCCCTGGCGGGCGAGCACCAAGGCGCTGCACGCGGCGGCTGGAGTTACTGGCTGGGCATCGAGCAGCGGCTCTGGCCGGGCGCCACGCTCAGCGCTGGCGCCGAGGGCGGAGCAGGCAAGGGGCTGGAGCGAATCTTCCCCACGTATTCCGGACTGAACGATTCGGCCGCCGAACCCGAAGCCATCTACCTGGCCGACCTGCACATCTTCCAGAAGCTCGACGAGGACCGGCTGGCGCTGGCCGGCGGCATCATGAACCTCACGCAGTGGTTCGACAAGAACGCCGTCGCCAATAACAGCAGCACGCAGTTCCTTTCCAGTTCGCTGGTGAATAACCCGACCATCCCCTTCCCCTACGCCATGCCGGGCATAATGGTCCAGCGGGCGCTGACCGACTGGGCCAGCTTCCAGACGGGCGTGGCCTTCAATGATGCCCTGGCTCACCAGTTCTTTCCCCTGCACTACCAGTACCTGCGCGAGGATTTCGTCGTCAACGTCAACGAGCTGGACCTGACGGCCAAACTCAACGAGCGGGAGGGCCACTACCGCCTGCTGTACTGGCTGGACCACCGCTGCGAAACGATCCTCGACGGTGACCGCCGCACCAGCCAAGGTTTCGCCGCCAGTGTTGACCAATCGGTGGCCGAGCATGTCACGCTGTTCGCGCGGTACGGGCTGAGCCAGCGCCAAGTGCCGCCCGTGGAGCAATTCTGGTCTTTCGGCGGCGAGCTGGCCCAGCCGCTGCCGGACCGAACGGAAGATGCCCTCGGGGCGGCCGTGGCGCAGTCCATCTTGCGCCATGCCGTTCACGGCGCCGCCGAAACGTTGTACGAACTGTACTACCGCTTCGCGATCACGCACGCCCTGTACCTCACGCCCGACCTGCAGTTCATCAGCAACCCGGCAGGCGATTCCAATGCGGATTTCACCGTGGTGCTGGGCCTGCGCCTGAGCCTGTCGTTTTAGAGCCATCGCGGCCCCTTCAATCGGCCCGCTTTCTACAATGGGAATGCCCTGCCGCTGCCGATACATCTTTAGGAGGACCCTAGCGTTGGGTGCAGGAGCCGAAGCGTGAACAATCGAAAGATCCTCGTGGAGCCCAACGTCGAGCGGGCGCTCCAGACGGCGGCGGATCTCGTGGCAACCATCGCCTGCGAGGCGGTGGCCGCACGCGGGCAATTCACCATGGCCCTGTCGGGTGGTACGACGCCGCACCCGCTGTACGAGCTGCTGACTAAGCCGCCGCGCACCGACACCGTGCCGTGGCAGGATGCGCAGGTCTTCTTCGGCGATGAGCGCGATGTGCCCGCCGATCACCCAGACAGCAACTACCGCATGGTGCAGCAGACGCTGCTGGACCGCGTGCCGGTGCGGCTGGAGCACGTGCATCCGATGCCCGGCGATGCCGCCGACCTGGACCAGGCCGCCGGCCAATACGCCGAGCTGATCATCGACCACGTGGCCGCCGGGCCTTCGGGCCTGCCCGCCTTCGACCTGATCCTGCTGGGCATGGGCGGCGACGGCCACACGGCCAGCATCTTCCCCGGCACGCCCGCGCTGGAGGAAAGCCGCAAACTGGTGATGACGCATTTCGTGCCCGTTCTGGGCCGCAAGCGCATGACCTTCACGCTGCCTTTGATCAACGCGGCCCGGAACATCCTGTTCCTGGTGACCGGCGTGGACAAGGCCGAGGCCGTGGAAAAGGTTCTCAGCGAGAATCCCGCCGTCGCCTCGGAATTGCCGGCCGGCCGCGTTCGCCCCACCGACGGCACGCTCTTTTTCCTGATGGATACCGGCGCAGCGCGAAAGACAAACTACCGGCCGTAAAGGCTCCTCCAGGTGACATGGGCGTCTCGCCCATGAGTCCCACGGGCGTCTCGCCCGTGGCGAATTGAAGAAGAACTACCAGAAACACGGCCAAGATGGCCGTGCTACTCACGGGCGAGACGCCCGTGCCACAAGTTTCCCGCCCCGCCGCCGCGGCAGGCCGCAGGCCAGCGCACAAGCCAGCAGGCAACACGTCGCCGGCTCCGGAGTGGCGGTCATGACCGGCCCGGGGGGGTAATAAAGCCTTTCAACGGCCACCGAACCGACTGAATCGTCCATCCCCCCCACCACGAGTTTCTTATAGCGGGTATCCCGTTGCGGAACTGCCGGCAACGACTTGCTCAGACCGCCATCCAGCCCGTCATCAGTGCCATCCGCCATTGAGCCGTCCAGCGAGGGTGGGCCGAAACTGGGCGCGCCCTCGTACCGCGTTTGACCGGCGTGGAAGAGCAGGAGAATCGGCAGGGCCGGCGAACGCGCCGCCGGCGGGATCGAAACGGCGATGGAGATTGCCGTCGATGCGCCCGGCGAGTTGGCCCGCACGGATGCCGATGGCGCTTCCCGGATCGGGTGCAGATTGTACCCCGCGATATCGGTGGAAGCAGCGCCTTCATGCGGCCTGGCCGATGCCAGGACACCTGGTCGGCGAAAACCGGCCGACATCATCTCCGGCCGCCCCGCCGTCCCGGGCGCGGCGACTGCCAGAACGATCGGGCCGTCGGCCTGCCCCGGTGGCGGCCTCATCGCCGGCGATTCCCGCGCCAAACGATCCGAATCGTGATCCGCTTCCTCCCCCGGATGCATCGCGGGAGCCGCCGGGTCACCGCTGGCATCATCCGCTTCCCGGGTCCACCGTGGTCCATGTTCACCCGCCAAGCCGGACTGGGCCGGGCCGGCCCCCCCCGGTAAACGGACCGACGTCTTGTGCCAGCTCTTGAGGCCGATGGCCGAGTGCAGCATCAGGCCGCTGGTCGGATCGGCGCCAGCCCAAAGGTCTTCCTTGGGCGCCGGCGGCGGCAAATGCGCGGCCGGCGGCATCCAAACCAAGGAATTCGAACCGCTCAACCCGTTCTTGCCGGCGACGGGATTGATCATGAAAGAGCCCGCCGCCGATGGCGGCGCCGACGATGCGGCGGCCTGCAAGGCGGCTTTCGCCCCCAACCGATCGGTGGGCGCCGCGGCTGCCCCGACCGACACCTGCCGCGGCGAACCTCTGACAAGCGCGGTAGTTCGGCCCGCGAAGACTCCAGCCATTGGGGCCCCTCCCTTTGCCGCCGCGGCCGCCGGGTGCGCGGGCGTGCCATCGCTGACCAGCGCCACCGTCACCAGCATCGAGGTCGCCACGACGCCGGCGCCTTTGACCAGCGATGTGACCGCCGCGGCCGACTTGCCGACCAGCGAAGTCGTTGCGACTTTGATCGCTGCGTACGCCCGCCGGCCGCGCAGCACCATCGCCGCCAGCAGCGGAATCGACACCCCGCGCCGGACCAGTTTGCCGCGCAGCAGATCGGAGGCCCTGCCGATGCGCTTGGCCACCGCCTGCTGGCTGATGCCCAGGGAGGAGGCGATGAGACTCTGCGGCACGCGCAGGCCGAGATTCTGAACCAGCACCTCGCGATCCGTCGGGTCCAGTTGGCCCAGGCAATCGCGCAGAATGGCCAGGATTTCCCCGCGGGCCGCCTGATCATCCGGGGCAGGGCCGGCATCGCCATTGCCGCGGCGGCGGTCCCGGTCCTGGCGGCACTTGCGGGAGCGAAGCATGGATGTGGAGACATTGGCCGCACAGGAGTACAGCCAGCCACCCACGTTGGAATTGATGGTGTCGGCGCTGCGGAACAGCGTCAGAAACACCTCTTGCGTGGCATCCTCGGCATCGGCCGAGCAGGTGAGTCGGCGCAGGCACAGCCGCCGCACGGAATCCTGGTGCTTGCGCACTAGCAGCGCCACCGCGGCGTGGTCGTTGAAACGAACGTACCTCCGAAGCAGGGTCAAGTCATCCACGGTCCCGCTCCACGGTCCCACCTAGTCTCCAAGACAACGATTATAACCGTCACCCGCCTTCTGCCGTGGTGTTTTACGGCACGGTGCAACGCCTGGTTTTGTAGTTTCCCTGCCGCCGCGAAATATGGAATGCGGAAACAATCTGACAGCAGAACCTGTATCCCCCGAGCAGCCCCGCAGGATTTCGCGCGCTCGCGAAGAAGAAAAGGGCTTGACAGGATGGCATCACATGGTATCATAGCCTTGGTTTACATCATTCGGTAACGGCGCGACTCGGTTCTTCTGGAGCCGGTTAGTCGATGAGGACTCGCCGCGCGGTCATTCTAAAAAAACCGCGCGGCGGCGCGAATTGGCAAGTGAAGAGCGATTGACAGGGAGCGCTTAGAGCAACTGGCCATCCCAGCCCGTTCCAGTGCCAGCACTATCCCATTGTGGCGCAAGGGAAAACAACTGAGGAATTTCCCCAGTTCCGTTATCTGTAACAGCCGGGGCCACCAAGCGGCGAAAGACCAACTGCGGAATTTCCGCAGTTCCATTATCTGTAACGGCCGGCTGCGGGTATCGGAAAGAACAACTGCGGAATTTCCGCAGTTCTCTGAATAAGTGGCATGGGCGTCTCGCCCATGAGTCCCACGGGCGTCTCGCCCGTGGCGAAATCGAGAAAACTGCCGGAAGCACGGCCAAGATGGCCGTGCTACTCACGGGCGAGACGCCCGTGCCACGGCTTTTCAGAGGTCCCATATCCGAAAGAGCAACTGCGGAATTTCCGCAGTTCCATTATCTGTAACGGCCGGAGCTTGCTTATTCTTACTTATTCAACAGCAAGCACTTAAGTCTTACTGCCGCATCAGGCAGGCGTGGCAATGGGCCGGGTTGTCGGCCAGCGGCCGCAGCGAGGGGCGCTCGGCGGTGCAGCGGGCCATGATGCGGACGGGTTGACTGTCGGAGAAGATGGTGGTGGTTTCCTTCACATCCGCATCCTGGGCGAGTTTTCGGGTCAACGGGCAGCGCGGGTGAAAGGCACAGCCGGCCGGCGGGTTGACCGGGCTGGGGACCTCGCCGGCGAGCCGCACGTGGCGGCGCTCGAGCGTGGGGTCCGGAATGGGCACCGCCGAGAGCAGCGCCTCGGTGTACGGGTGCGTGGGATGCGCGTAGATATCCTGCCGCGAGGCCGTCTCGACGATGCGGCCCAGGTACATCACGGCCACGTCGTCGGCGAATTGCTCGACAACCGCCAGGTTGTGCGCGATGAAGAGGTACGACAGGCCCAGCTCGTCCTGGATGTCGCTGAGCAGGTTCAGAATCTGTCCCTGAATGGACACATCCAGCGCGCTGACGGGCTCATCGCACACGATGAAATCCGGCTGCACCGAGAGCGCCCGGGCGATGCCGATGCGCTGCCGCTGGCCGCCGGAAAACTCGTGCGGGTAGCGGTTGACGTGCTCGGGGGCCAGGCCCACGCGCTCCAGCAGTTCGGCGGCGCGGCGTTTGCGCTCGCGGCGGTCGTACAGGCCGTGCACGAGCATGGGCTCGGTGATGATGCTGCCGACGGTCATGCGCGGGTTGAGGCTGCCGAAGGGGTCCTGGAAGACGATCTGCATCCGCCGCCGCAGCCGGCGCAGCTCGCCGGAGCCCAGGGCCATCACGTCCTGGCCGTCGAAAAACACCTGGCCGGTGGTTTTCGGAATAAGCCGCAGGAGCGTACGGCCGACGGTGGTCTTGCCCGAGCCGCTCTCGCCCACCAGGCCCAGCGTCTTGCCGCGGGAGACCGTGAAATCGACGCCGTCGACGGCCCGCACGTACGCGTGCACGCGAGAGAACACGCCCCGCCGGATCGGGAACCAGGTCCGCAGGTCGGAGACAGTCAGGAGCGGCGCGGCTGCGTCGATCATTGTGATACCTCCGGCGTCCGGCCCGCACCCTCCAGCCGCTTTTCCGCCGGGCTGGTTTCTTTCGCCTCGGCGTAGCCGGCGGCTTCCCAGCATGCGGCCCAGTGGCCGCTGTCGATCTCCCGCAACGGCGGCAGTTCGCCTTGACAGCGGGGCAGGTTGTGGCCCACCGGGCAGCGCGGGTGGAAAGGGCAGCCGGAGGGCAGCCGGGCGGGATTGGGCACGGCGCCTTCGATGGTTTCAAGGCGCTTGCGCATCTGGCCCAGCCGCGGCAGCGAGCGGAAAAGCCCTTGCGTGTACGGGTGCAGCGGCTTGGCGAAGAGCGTGCGCACGTCGGTCAGCTCGACGAGCCTGCCGGCATACATCACGCCCACCACCTCGGCCGATTCGGCCACGACGCCCAGGTCGTGCGTGATGAGCAGGATGGAGAGCCCCGCCGTCCGCTGGAGTTCTTTTAGCAGGTCCAGGATCTGCGCCTGGATGGTCACATCCAGGGCCGTGGTGGGCTCATCGGCGATCAGGAGCTGCGGGTTACAGGACAGGGCCATGGCGATCATGATGCGCTGCCGCATGCCGCCCGAAAGCTGGTGCGGGTACTCGCGAACGCGCTGGACAGGTTCGGGAATGCCCACGCGGGCAAGCATTTCGGCGGCCAGGTCCCAGGCGGCGGCGCCGTGAATATTCTGGTGCAGCTCGATGGCCTCGACGATCTGCCAGCCGACGGTGTAGACCGGGTTGAGGCTGGTCATCGGCTCCTGGAAAACCATCGAGATATCCTTGCCGCGGACCTGGCGCATCCGGCTCTCATCGATGGTCAGCAGATTTTGGCCGTCGAGGTAAGCCGCCCCGCCGACGATGCGGCCCGGGGGGCAGGCCACCAGGCGCATGAGGGTCATCGCGGTCACGCTCTTGCCGCAGCCGCTCTCGCCCACCAGGGCGAAGGTCTGCCGCCGCTCGATGCGGAAGCTGACGCCGTCGACGGCCTTGACGACGCCGTCGTCAGTGTCGAAATAGGTCCGCAGGTCGAGGACCTTCAAGAGCGGGCTTTGGGTTGTGGGTGCCGTTTGCTGGTTCATGCGCAAGCCTGGTGAGAATTGTAAATTGCGAATTGCAAATTGCAAATTGGGGAACTCCGGCGACTCGGGCACGCGCCCGGACTTTCCGCGGGTCCGCTATTCTTTAATTGGCAATTTCCAATTTGCAATTCGCAATCACTCCTTCTTCAGACCGACGGTCCGTGGATCGAGCGCGTCCCTCAATCCATCGCCGAGGAAATTGAACGCCATCACGGTCAGGAAAATCGCCACGCCGGGCCACAGCAGCCAGGGGTGGAAGGTCATTTCGGTCACGCTCTTGGCCTGCTGGAGCATGTTGCCCCAGGTGGGCGCCGGCTCCTGTACGCCCATGCCGATGACGGAGAGGCCAGCCTCGCCCAGGATATAGGCGGGAATCTGCAGCGAGGCGGCCACGATGGCGTAGCTGAACGTACTGGGCAGCACGTGCCGGGTCACCACGCGCCAGGGCGAAGAGCCGCCGGCCCGGGCCGCCATCACGAAATCGCTGGACTTGACCGACAGCACCATGCCGCGGATCACACGCGCCAGGCTGGCCCAACTGATGAACGCCAGAATCACCACCACGCCGAAATACACCTGCATACTGGTCAGGCTGGCCGGCAGCGTGTTGTACAGGATCATCAGCGTGTAGAAGCCGGGGATGAGCATGATCAGCTCGCAGATGCGTTGAAGCACCGTGTCGCCCGCACCGCCGACATAGCCGCTGATGCCGCCGACGATCATGCCGATGATCATGGCGATGGCCGTGCCCACGATGCCGATAGTCAGCGACACGCGGCCGCCGAAAATGATGCGGCTGAGGATGTCGCGTCCCTGCCAGTCGGCCCCAAGCAGGTACAGCCGCGCGGGCGCCTGCACGCCATACAGGTGCACGCCGGTCTTGAGCAGCCCAAAGAGCATCGTGCCCGTCTGCCCGCGGACCAGCAGCTTGAGCGGGTACGCCCGCGAGGTGTCCTCGCGCCAGATGCGGTTGCGGTACGGGTCGAACTCGTAATGTGAAACATACACGAACGGCCGCAGGTGGAAGCGGCCCTCGGCATCGACCACATGCAGATTCCACGCGGGGTGGTAGGCCTGCTGGCGGTCCCAGGCGTTGTATGGGTACGGCGCCACAAAGCCATCACACAGCATGGCCAGGTACATGATGATCAGCACCACAAGCGCCACCATCGCCAACCGGTGCTTGCGAAGATTCCGCCAGGCGATGGATAGCGGCGACAGCGGCCTGCCGGGCACACCGCGGGCGAGGGCGCCGGGCTCTTCGGCGGGCGGCTCGACGACATTTTGAGGTATCTGTGTCATGGCGTCAGGAGTAGGAAATCCTCGGGTCGGCCACCGCCAGCAGCAGATCGGCCACCAGGTTGCCCAAGAGCAGCAGGATCGCGCCGAGCATGAAGCCGGCCATCACCAGCGGCTCATCCTTCGAGACGATGGCGGTGAACATAAGCTGGCCCATGCCGGGGTAATCCAGCACGATCTCCAGCAGTGCCGCCCCGGAAAACAAAGCCGCCAGCTCGTAGCCGAAGATCGTGATCAGCGGATTGATCGCATTGCGCAGGGCATGGCGATAGATGACGCGATTCTCCGGCAGCCCCTTGGCGCGGGCCGTGGTGACGTACTGCTGGCGCAGCACCTCCAGCATGTTGCCGCGGGTGATGCGCTGCAGCCCCGCCAGGCCGCCGATGGTCAGCACGATGGCCGGGATGATCAGGTGCCAGGCGACATCGAGCAGCTTGTGCCAGCCGGTCATCTGGTCGTAGGTGGCGCTGCGGAGGCCCCCAGGCGGCAGGAAATTCGACATGCCGGCAAACAGCCACAGCAGGATCAGCGCCATGAAAAAACCCGGCAGGCTCATGCCGACAAAGCTGATGGCCGACAGCACCAGATCGCCCAGCTTGTGCTGGTTGAGCGCGGCATAAATGCCCAGCGGCAACGCCACCAGCCAGGTCAGCGCGATCGCCACAAGATTTAAGAGCAACGTGTTGAGCATGGGCCGGGTGATCACATCCCAGACCGGCTCCTGGTGCTCGAAGCTCTCGCCAAGGTTGGGCCACTTGAACCTGGGCCAGTTGAATTTGTGTTTGGCCATCGCCGGCTGACCTGCCGGCGGCGCGCTGGCGGCCAAAGTCGCAGCCCCGGCAGCCGGCGGTGTGGCCTGTGCGGTTTGCGTTGCCGGCTGGGTCTCGAGCGTGGCCGGCTGCGTCGGTTGTGTAGCCGCCTCGGCCGGCTCGCTTGCCGCCGGCGGTGACTCTTCTTCCTCATCCTCCGGCGGCGCTTGGGCCGGCCGGCCGGCGGCGGGGCTTTCTTCTACCCACAGGTACGAACCGCTTTCGGTCGGCTTGAAGCCAAAGGGCAGGAGATTATCCAGCCAGCGCAGGTACTGCACGTAAACCGGCTGGTTCAGCCCATATCGCGCGATCTGCTGATCGACGTGCTCCTGGCTGATCCGCGGGTTCATCTTCAGAAGGTCGAAGTACGTGCCGGGCGTCAGCTTCATCACGCCAAAGCCCAGCAGCGATGCTCCGATGAGCATCCCCAGGGCAATCAGGATTCGGCGAATGATGTATGCGCCCATCGGCTTCTACCTCTGGCCCTGTGCGGCCGCCTGGCTGGCGGAGCCGCCCTGCTTGACGTAGATTTCCTCGATATTGTGCAGCACGCCGCCCAAGGGGGCCGGGAATACATTACCGAACCGGTTGCGCAGGGCCATGAGGTTTTCCGGCGTCACCGTATAAATGAACGGCTGCTGCTCGGCAATGATCTCCTGCCAGCGAGCGTAGATGGCCTTGCGCTTGACCGGGTCCAGCTCGGCGATGCCCTTGTCGAAACACTCGTCAATCTCAGCCTCCCATTTGGTGGACGGCTTCTTTTGCAAGGGGTACCACAAATGGAAAAGACGGAAGAACTTGTCCTTCTTGACCTCCCACTTGGTGGACGGCTTCGGCTGCCGGGGGAACCACATGTGCAGCCGGCCTGAACTCTTCCACACATCGGCGCCCCAGGCCGGCTCGGGGCCGCCGGTCAGGCTCATCACGCATGCTTCCCAGTCATAGGTGTAGTCCAGTTTGGTGATGAGCGTGTTGAAGCTCATGGCGCGGAAATTGACGTGAATGCCGACTTTCTGCATGTCCTGGGCCATGGTCGCGGCCACCTTGGCGCGTGGCTCGTTTTCCACGTTGGTGGTGAGATTGAATTCCACCGGCAGGCCGTTGGCATCTTCCAGCCAGCCATCGCCGTTGCGGTCTTGCAGGCCCATCTCGGCCAGCAGGGCGCGGGCCTTGGCCAGGTTGTACTCAAAGCGCACGGTGTTCGCCTCGGCCAACGGCAAATCGGGATGCGCGCTCATCGGCCCGTACTGCGGATAGGACAGGCCATTGTAGATTCCATCCGCCATGAACTTGCGGTCCATCAGGTACGACATGGCCTGGCGGAAACGGACATCCCTGAACCACGCCAGCTTGCGCGGGTCGACGTACGGCTGGTGCGTCTTGGGATTTGTCCCCGTATTCTGATTGAGCACGAGAAAACTCTCGCCGAAACTCGGACCCAGGCGGTAAACGGTAAAGTCGGAGCCTGTCGGGCGAGATGCTGCAGTTTGCATTGGGCGTTTTTTCGTTCGCTCCTCGCGCGGGCGAACGATGTTGGGATAATCTTTGCCCGAGACCGATTCAAGGATGTCCGTCTCGCCGGAGGTGAATTTCAGCGTCTGCACATCGATATCGGGCACGATGATCGTGACGATCTCATCGAGGTACGGCAGGCGGTTGCCCGCCGCATCGAGGCGGTAGAAATGCGGGTTGCGCTTGAGGATGACCCGGCTGCCATCGTAGTTGTCGAACATGAACGGGCCGGTCACCGGCATCTCATCCGGGCTGGAGCTGGTGCCCAGGGCCTCGTTGAAGCGGCCGGCTTTGACCACCGCTTCCAGCGTGTGCTTGGGAATAATGCTGTCGGCGATCAGCAGCGGGAAGATCGCGTTGCGGTCGAACAGCGTGAAACGCACCGTCAGGTCATCCACCTTTTCCAACTTCCAGCGCTCGCCCTTGGGGCCCGAGATGATGCCCCGCATGGAGGAGCTTACCTTGGGGTTATAGGTGGTGTCGTAGGTGAACAGCACATCATCGGCCGTGAAGGGAACCCCGTCGGACCACACGACGCCCGGCCGCAGTTTCACCGTCCAGACCAGCCCCGATTCATCCGGTGTCCAGCTCAGGGCCAGTTCGGGCTGCACCTCGGCCGTCCACGGGTTGGTCTTGGTGAGCCCCAGGTACATGTAGCCGGTGTATTCGGTGGTCGAGGTCTCGGCCGAGGTGACCGGGTTAAAACTCTTGGGCGGGCTGACCGTGGCGCGAACAAATCGCCCGCCGTACGTGCCCACGATCGGTTTGTAGTCGGCGGCCGGCACCGTCCCGGCAACCTCCGGGCGCACGCCCCCTGCCCCAAACGTTTGCGACCGGAGAATCACCCAGAGTATGACGAGCACCGCCACGATCGACAGGACCGTCAGAGCTCGGGTAATCGCCTTGGGCATTCGAATTCCTGCTGAGAAACCCGTGGCACGGGCGTCTCGCCCGTGAGTCGCACGGCCATCTTGGCCGTGTTTCCGGCAGTTCTCTTTCACTCGCCACGGGCGAGACGCCCATGCCACTTGTTCAGATGTCTATCTATTTCAACACAACACGTTCGTTACGCGGCGGCCGGCGGCCTCGTTCGCTCAAAGCCTGCCGTCAGCGCGATGGTACAGTATACAAGTATCGAATATCGGCAATGAACTCCTTCACTCGCGGGTTTGGCCGGATTCGCCCCCCAGCACGTAAATCTCCTCGATGTTGTGGAAAATCGCGTTGGGCGGCTCGGGAAATGTCCGCCGTGAGGGGAAGACATTACCGAAGCGGCCGCGCAGGGCCACCATCGCCTCGGGAATGACGGTGTAAATCAGCGGCTGCTGCTCGGCGACGATTTCCTGCCAGCGGGCGTAGATTTCGCGCCGCCGCACCGGATCCATTTCCGTGATGCCGCGATCGAAGATCTCATCCAGCTCGGCTTCCCAGGCGGTCGAGGGCTGCACCTGGTTCGGGAACCATTCGTGGGCCCTGCCAGCGCTTTTCCACACATCCGCGCCCCAGTGCGGTTCGGGCGTGCCCAGGATGGTCATCAGGCATGCTTCCCAATCGTAGGTGGAGTCCAGCGAGGTGATCAGGGCGTTGAAGGTCATCGATCGCAGGTTCACGCGAATGCCCAGCTTTTCCAGGTCCTGCCGGATGCACGCGGCGACCTTGGCCCGCACCTCGCTCTCGACGTTGGTCGTGAGCGTGAACTCCACGCGGTGGCCTTGGCCATCCTCCAGGCAGCCATCGCCATCGCGGTCCTCCAGCCCCATTTCCTTGAGCAGCGCCCGCGCCTTGTCCAGGTCGTACTCGTACCGGGGCACATCCACGTTGGCCATGAGCGCCTCGCCGTGCAGGGTCATGGGGCCGTATTGCGGATAGGCCAGGCCGTTCAAGATGCCATCGGCCATGAAGCGACGGTCCATCGCGTGCGAAACGGCGCGGCGGAAACGCGCATCCCGAAACCATGCCAGCTTGTGCGGCTGCACGTACGGCCGGTGCGTTCGCGGGTTGACGCCGGTGTTCTGATTGAAATCCAGAAAACTCTCGCCCCAGTTCGGGCCCAGCATGTACAGCGTGAAATCCGCACGCTTCTGCGGCCGCACGAAGAGGGGGTAGTCCTTGCCCATCACGGTGGTCGCGTCCAGTTCGCCCTGGCGGAATTTTAACATCTGTGTGTTCACCTCGGGCACGATGAGCCAGAGCAGCTCATCCAGGTACGGCAGCCGGTTGCCCGCGGCGTCGGTTTTATAGAACTGCGGATTGCGTTTGAAGATGACGCGGGTTCCGTCGTAGCCGGCCAGCATGAACGGCCCCGTGACGGGCAGATCCTCGCCGCGGCTATTGGTGCCCATGGCCTCGTTGAACTTGCCGGCCGCGACGATCGTGCCGAACCTGTGCCGCGGGATGATGGGCTGATTCAACAGTTCGGGGAAGGCGGCGTTGCGGGCCGGCAGCGTGAAGCGGAGGGTCAGGTCGTCGAGCTTTTCGAGCTTCCATCGCTCCTTGGCCGGGCCCAGCAGCGAGTCGCGGGCCGAACTGATGGTGCGCGAATCGTAGATCGTGTCGAAGGTGAACAGGACATCGTCGGCCCTGAGCGGCTGGCCGTCCGACCAGCGCACGCCGGGCCGCAGCTTCACGGTCCAGACCAGGCCGGCCGCATCGCTCGCCCAGTCGGTGGCCAGCGAGGGCTGGGCCGCGAACGTCCAGGGGTCCATCGCGGTCAGGCCCAGGTACATGAACTGTGTGAAGTCGATGGTGCTCATCTCGCCCGAGGTGATCGGGTTGAACGATTTGGGCCGGCCCAGCGAGGGCAGCACCAGCCGGCCGCCGCGGCGGCCGATTTGGGGGGTGTACTGTTCGGGGGCAATGGCATGGCCCAGCCGCGGCCGCTGGCCTGCCGGCCCGTGCGGCCAGCACGCCAGGCCGGCGGCGACCAAGGCCGCCGCCAGCGCTATGAGGGCCGCCGCCGCGACGGCCGTCGCTCGCGTGCTACCTGCCTTCCTCAAACAGCACCTTCCCCTCCCCCACCACCATGATCGGGAAGGACGCCAGCTCGAACGGATCGCCGTTCCAGCCGGCCATCGAGGCCCACTTGCCGCGCTGGAGCGTGCCCAGGCGGTCATCCACGCCGAGGATCTTGGCGTTGGTCCGCGTCAAAAGTTCAATCGCCTGCTGCTTGGTCAGGCCGGCGCGGAGGAACCAGCGGGTTTGCAGCAGCAGTTGCCGGCTGGGCGTGACGGGGTGGTCGCTCATCAGGCCGAAGGTCACGCCCGATTCAATCATCATCTTGATATTCCGCCACGCCTCGTGCCGCAGCTCGGTCTTATAAGCGAAGGAATCCAGCGGCCCGAAGATCACCGGAATGCCGCGCCGGCGCAGCTCGGCGAAGATCTCCACCTGGTGCACATCGCCGGCGTGGTCCACCGTCACATCCAGGCCAAACTCATCGGCGATGCGCAGCAGTGCCGCGATGTCGTCGGCCTTGTGCGCATGCGTGCGCATGCGCAGCTTGCGCGTCAAAAGCTGCTCGATCACGCGCTCGGCCGCCGAGAGCTCCAGGTCGGCCGCTTTAGCAGCGGTGCGGCCTTTGCGGCGCTTGTCCAGTTTGTCGCGCACGGCCCACAGCTTGCCGCGTAGAATCGACATGGCGCCCATGCGCGTGTTGGGCCGCGTGCCCTTCCACTCGCGAGTGGACATGGGGTTGTAGCCCACCGCCGCCTTGAGGCCCGCCCGGGCCACCAGGGCCGAAGTCGTGTCGCTGCCCCAGTGGCGAATCACCGCCGACAGGCCGCCGATGATGTTGCCGCTGCCGGGCATCACGCACGAGTACAGCACGCCCATCTCGATGCAGTCGGTGAAGGAGGAATCGTCGAGCTGGATGGAATCCAGCGCATCGGGCAGCGTAATGAGCGAGTCCATCTGCTCGTTGTACTCGGCCTCGCCGCTGGGCTCGCCGGCCCGCGCCAGCCCCAGGTGCGTGTGGGCGTCGAGGAAGGCCGGCGTCACCACGGCGAATTCACCCGCCAGCTCGCCTTGGCGCTTCGCGCCCACGGCGGTGATCTTCTGGCCGTTGAAGCAGATGTAGGCGTTCTTGAGAACTTCCCGGCCCGTGTACAGCGTGTCAGCGTGGAAGCATTTCATGGTCATTCCTTCTTTGACAGAAACCCAACGTACACTGCGGAATGATTGTCTGGCAATTCCTCCTGGCCTGCAAGACTGCACTCGTCCGCGCCGGCGGGACGAACCACATTGCGCCGGCGCGTCTAAGATGAATTGGGACCAGAGGCCACGGAAAAAAGCGTGGCACGGGCGTCTCGCCCGTGAGTAGCACGGCCATCTTGGCCGTGTTCCGGCTGTCTTTTTGTACCGCCACGGGCGAGACGCCCATGCCACTTTCAGAGGCCTCACCCTGGGAGCGGCCAAATGAAGATCGTCCTTACCGGCTCGACGGGCTTGATCGGCTCGGCTCTGCTGCGCCAGCTCGAGGCGGATAACCACCAGGTCGTGCGCCTGCTCCGCCGCCCGCCGCAGCGGCCCGACGAGATGGAGTGGGATCCCGCCGCTGGCAAACTGCCCGAGGGCTGCCTGGCCGGGGCGGATGCCATCATCCACCTGGGGGGCGAAAGCATCCAGGGCCGCTGGACCAACGCCAAGCGCGGGGCCATACTCGAAAGCCGAATCCGCAGCACCGCGCTATTGGCCAGGTCCATGGCCGCCATGAATCCGCGGCCGCACAGCTTCCTGTGCGCCTCGGCGGCGGCCTACGGCGACCGCGGCGAGGAAATCCTGACCGACCACAGCGACCTGGGGCAGGATTTTCTGGGGCAGGTGTGCCGGGCCTGGGAGGCGGCGGCGGCGACGGTGCAGCGCGCGGGCATTCGCACCGTCAACCTGCGGCTGGGCATGGTGCTCGATGGCCGGCGCGGCGCCCTGGCGGCGATGCTGCCCGCCTTTCGCTGGGGCCTGGGCGGCCGCGTGGGCAGCGGCCGGCAGTTCTGGAGCTGGATAACCCTCGCCGACACGGCGGGGGCCATCCGCCACGCGCTGGCCGATGAGAACCTGGCCGGCCCCGTGAATATCGTGTCGCCCAACCCCATCCGGCAAGCCGATTTTGCCCGCGCCTTGGGGCGTGCCCTGGGCCGGCCGACGATTCTCCCGGTCTCCGCGCGGGCAGTGCGGCTGGCGTTCGGCGAGGTGGCCGATGCGCTGCTGCTGGCCAGTATCCGCGCTGTGCCGCCAAGACTCCTGGAGTCCGGCTTCGTCTTCAAGAACCCCGATATCGACGAGGCGCTGGAATCCATTCTGGCAAAGGCGGCGGCGGCTTAGGCGAAAGAGGACACAAAGATCACAAAGATCACGAAGGGCACAAAGAAGACAAGAAAAACAGAGGAAAGAAGACATAGAGCAAGAATTTAGGTCTTCGCCCTCCTAGTCCCCTTTGTGTTCTTTGTGATCTTCGTGGTCTTTGCGTTGCTCTTCTTATCCTGGACAGACCCCGGACAATTCGGGGACGTCGGCCGGCCTTGACAGCCGGCGGCGGCGGCGATACTGTGAAGTCGGCGTTCCGCCGGGGTCCTGGTTGCGGAATGCATCGAGTCGTTTACCCAGTGAAAAGGAGAACCCATGAAAGTTGCCTCCGCCATCGTATCTGTGTTTGCCCTGGCCCTCGCCACCGGTTGCATGCCCACCAGTCCCCAGGGCGGAGGCCTGGGCAAGGATAACGGCTTTACCATCGGCACGCCCATGTTCGGCGTCACGATGAAGCAGATGGAAACCCGCGCCGTGAAGGTCGAACTGAAGCGCGGCAAGTTCTTCATGCAGGATGTGCGGCTGGAGAGTCGCGCCACCGAAGGCCTCAAGATCGAGCCCGCCGAGATGACGGTCAAGGCCAGCGAGCCCGGCGAGGTGTACCTGCGGGTGACCGCGCCGGAAAACGCGGCCATTGGCGAGTATCGCATCTATGTCAAGGGCGTGCCGGAATCCGGCGAGACGACCACCGGCGAGATCAAGGTGAAGGTCACTGCGCCGTAGGCTGGTCCTGTCCTTCAGAAAGAGAACACAAAGAGCACAAAGATCACGAAGGGCACAAAGAAAGACTGAGATAAGGCAGCGGCGGGATAAGAGATTCTGCCTTGCTTTGATGTTTTCCTGTTTTTCTTTGTGAACTTCGTGGTCTTCGTGATCTTTGTGTTCTCTTCTTGTTGACCCGCCCAACTCCCCCGCGTATGTTCGCCCCTCGGCGCTGCAGAAACTACAAACGCAGGCGAGGAAGCGAGCAATGTCGGATTCCGATGTGAAGGTCCCGGTCAAGAAGGCTGCTACTACTGCTGCTAAGCCGTTTCGGGGCATGATGCCCATCCTGCCCACCACGATCGACACCGCCGGCCGCATCGATGAGGCCAGCCAGCGGCGGCTGGTGCAGTACTGCCTCCAGAATGGGGCGGCGGCGATCGGCCATTTCGGCATCGCCTCGGAGGTGCTCAAGGTCTCCGATACCGAGCGGCGGCAGGTGAGCCAGGTCATCATCGCCGAGGTGGCCGGCCGCGTGCCGGTGTTTTTCGGCGTCACCGGCGCTTCCAACCGCATCGCGGTCTATAACGCCAAGCTGGCCGAGCAGCAGGGCGCCAACATGCTCATGCTGGCCCCGCCCTTCAACCAGTCGCCTTCGCGCCAGGACCTGTACGCGTACTACCGCGATGTGGCCACGGCGGTGAAGCTGCCCATCATCATCCAGGATGGCGGCGACCCGGGCCTCATGCCCGTGGAGCTGATGCTGCGGCTGCATGCCGAGCTGGAGAACGCGCAGTACATCAAGTCCGAGGCGCTGGAATTCCTGCGCAAAAGCGCCGAGCTGATTCGCGACTCCGGCGGCCAGGTGCCAATCATCGGCGGCTTTGGCGGCAAGCACATGATCCACCTGCTGCGAATGGGCGTGACCGCCTTCATGACGGGTACCGAATGCCTCGACCTCCACTACGCCGTCGTCGCCACATACCTGGCCGGCGATGTGGACAAGGCTGTCAGGCTCCACGATGAGAAAATGCTGCCCTACCTGGCCTTCTACCTGGAGTACCCCCACCAGTTGCTCAAGCAGATGCTGCACCGCCGCGGCGTGATCGATTGCCCGCTGGAACTGCCGCCGGGCAGCCGGCCGATGAGCCCGGCCGACCAGCAGGCCTTCGACTGGGTCTTCCACCGCACCGGCCTGGACAGCCGCTGGCCGCAGATCCGCTGGCAGAACTGGTGAGCCCCCGCTCGGCGCCCGCCCTCCCGCGCTTGGGGCATGTCCTTCCCAACAATTTCAAGAGAACGAGAGATAAAGGGTACGACCATGAATGCGGGTCGCATTATCGGGTTGGTGCTGCTGGCGGTGGGTATCGTGCTTCTGGTCGTCGCGATCAATGCGACGCAGGGCACGACCGAGCAATTCCGTCAATCCTTCACAGGCAAGTACAGCGGCCAGACCATGTGGTACATGGTTGGCGGCATCGCCTGCATCGTGGGCGGGGCAGCGTTGGCCTTGTTCGGCGGCAGGCTGAGTCACACGCATTGAATGACCAGCGATTTGCCCAAGCGATGAGGCGGAACGAGCCTGATAACCGCGCGCAAAAAAAAGTTGGCGGCGAAGCGAGGACCTCTGGTTAGAGGCCTCGCCCCGCCGCCTATCTATGAACACCCTGTGATCTGTGGCGCCGGGGCAACCCGTGACCGGTCAATGTCGGGTGCGCAGCACCAGCAGACCGCCTAGGATCAACAACAAGCACGACGGCTCAGGGATTCGCGTGACCACCGTCACGATCCCCGCCGGCCCGGCGGGTGGCCGGCCGGTGGCCAAGTCGCCCGGCAGAACCGGTGGCCGGGAAACGGCATTCTCTGGCAACGCCTGGGCCGGCTGACTGGCTGGGCCCAATGCACGGCCGCTGGCCGAGTCCGTATCGGTTCAGCCCAGGGCCTGCTTGGGATCCTCCGTGATCGCCCCCGGCCGCACCGGCGAGCCGCTGTCCAGCAACGGCCGCAGGGTCGGCTGGTCATCATCCGCCGCCGGGCCCGCCTGGCCCCACGCGGTCGAGGCCAGACTCACCAGCAGCGCCATCCATGCACAAATAAAAACCCGTCTCACCGCTCCCTCCCGCCGGCGGCAAACAAAATGGCTCGCGCCAAAAATGACCGCCGGTACGGATGCCTCGAAACGCGCCGTCACTTACTCAGACGGGCGGGCAAAAAAGACACGATGCGAATCAAAACGTGCCACAGACATGCGATGCCCAAATAATGCGATTCCGAAGCACCTTTGATTTTACCGAGAACGGTGATTTCGTCCAGACCAAATCCGGTAAACGCACTAGAAAAAATGGAACATCCAGGAGCGCGGCACTGGGCGGATGGCCCGCCCTCCGCGGCGGCGCGATCGAGGCATGGCCATGGAGCCTCAACCGGCCAAGCAAGCCCATGCCCGCCGGAAGACCGCTGTGGTGCAGCGGCGGGGCAAGGATACCCCCCGCCGAGACTGCCATAAGTGCAGTCGCGGCGGCTGTCGAGGGGGGTCAAAACCAAAGTTGGCAGGTGGACCCAATAGTCCATAAAAACGTAAGGCACTGTGTATTCAACAGGTTAAGCGTGTTGGCATAGTGCTTGCTATAGTTTGGGTTGAGGAAATTGTTTCTAATGGACTTGCCCCTGCGGGCATGGGGGCGGGTTTGCCAACGAGATTACGAGAAGAAGGAGACTCAACTGGTGAAGACCAAGATTCGGCCTCTGGGAGAGAAGGTGCTCATCAAGCGGATGGAAGCGGAGACGACCACCAAGGGCGGCATCGTGCTGCCGGACACGGCCAAGGAAAAGCCCCAGAAGGGCGAGGTCCTGGCGGTGGGCGATGGCAAGCTGCTGGACGACGGCACCCGGGCCACGCCCGCCGTGAAAAAAGGGGACAAAGTTCTGTTCGCCAGCTACGCCGGCACTGAAATCAAGGTGGACGGCGAAGAGCTGATGCTGATGGATGAAAGCGACATCCTGGCGATCCTCGCCTAGAGCGGATGGGAGACAAAGCCAATGGCAAAGAAGAACATCACGTTTGATACCGCCGCCCGCGAGTCGATTCGCCGGGGCGTCAAGCAGTTGGCCCGGGCCGTCAAGGTGACCCTCGGGCCCACCGGCCGCGTGGTCGTCATCGAGAAATCCTTCGGCTCGCCCACCGTCACCAAGGACGGCGTGACCGTGGCCAAGGAAATCGAGCTGGAAGACCCCAACGAGAACATGGGCGCACAGATGGTCAAGGAGGTGGCCTCCAAGACCTCCAACGTGGCCGGCGACGGCACGACCACGGCCACGATCTACGCCGAGGCCATCTTCGAGGAAGGCCTGCGCAACGTCGTGGCCGGCGCCAACCCCATGGGCCTGCGCCGCGGCATCGACAAGGCCGTCGAGGCTGTCGTCGCCGAGCTCAAGCGCATGTCCAAGCCCATCAAGACCTCCAAGGAAGTGGCCCAGGTAGGCACCTGCGCCGCCAACCAGGAGGTCGAGATCGGCAAGATGATCGCCGAGGCCATGGACAAGGTGGGCAAGGACGGCGTCATCACCGTCGAGGAAGGCAAGAGCCTCTCGACCGAGGTGGAGCTGGTCGAGGGCATGCAGTTCGACAAGGGCTACATCAGTCCCCATTTTGTGAACCGGCCCGAAGCCATGATCGTGGAGCTGGAAAACGCCTACGTGCTGGTGCACGAGAAGAAGATCTCGGCCATCAAGGACCTGGTGGGCCTCTTGGAGAAGATCGCCCAGTCGGGCAAGCCCCTGCTCCTGATCGCCGAGGACGTCGAGGGCGAGGCCCTGGCCACGCTGGTGGTCAACAAGCTGCGCGGCACGTTCCAGTGTGCGGCCGTCAAGGCCCCGGGCTTCGGCGACCGGCGCAAGGAAATGCTGCGCGACATCGCCATCCTGACCGGCGGCAAGGCCATCATGGAGGACATGGGCATCTCCATGGAATCCATCCAGATTTCCGACCTGGGGCAGGCCAAGCGCATCCGCATCGACAAGGACACTACGACCCTCATCGAAGGCGCCGGCTCGGAAGCGGATATCAAGGGCCGCATCGAGCAGATCAAGCACGAGATCGAGGCCACCACCAGCGACTACGACCGCGAGAAGCTCGAGGAGCGCCTCGCCAAGCTGGCCGGCGGCGTGGCCCAGATCAACGTGGGCGCGGCCACCGAGGTGGAGATGAAGGAGAAGAAGGCCCGCGTCGAGGATGCCCTGCATGCCTGCCGGGCGGCCGTGGAAGAGGGCATTCTGCCCGGCGGCGGCGTGGCCGTGCTGCGGGCGATGAAGGCCCTGGACAAGGTGAAGGTCAGCGGCGATGAGAAGACCGGCGTGGATATCGTCCGCCGGGCCCTGTCAGCGCCGATCAAGCAGATCGCCGAGAACTCCGGCCTGGATGGCTCGATCGTGGCGGCCAAGGTGACCGAGAGCGAGGATGTGAACTTCGGCTACAACGCCCTGAGCGGCAGGTACGCCGACATGGTGACCGACGGCGTGATCGTCCCCACCAAGGTGGAGCGCACGGCCCTGCAGAACGCCGCCAGCGTGGCCGGCCTGCTGCTGACCACCGAGGCGATCGTCTCGGAAATTCCCGAGAAGAAGGCCGCTCCGGCCGGCGGCGGCGGCGGCATGGAAGATATGTACTAAATCCGTCCTGGACCCGTTTTGAAAAAACCGCACCCCCGTTTGCCGACCCACCGGCAAGCGGGGGTGTCTCTTCAATCGCTGCCATTCAACCCGGCGCCATCAGCGCGGCACGCCCACATCCGTTTCCGTGCCCGGGGCGACCAGGAACGTTCGGGGGGTGCCGATGGCCCCGCCAATGGCCGCGGCAATGCCGCTGAGGACCAGCATGACCACAGCCCACAGTGCCACCATGGCGGTCGCCTTCGCCGCTTCGGTCGTCTGCTGTGGATTCTGTTCCATCGACTGCTGCACCTGGCCTGCCGGCTCGCCCGGCTGCACGTAACCGTACACGCCGACCGTGTGGCCTTGCATGGAGGCCTGGATGCTGCCGGCCGCCAGATTGGCGCCGCCGCTGACCACGGTGCCCAGGGCCGTCGCCCCCAGGGCAATGCCCACCAGTTGGGCCGTGGCCCAGCTCACCAGGCCGTTGAGCGTGCCATCCGTCTTATTGGGCACGCTGGCCAGCCTGGAGGCGATCATCGCCCCGAAGAAGCCGGCGATAATGCCGGAAACGATCCACCAGATGCCCGCGCCAACCCCCAGCCCGCGGAGCGATTGTGTGGCGGCGGCTTTGCCGCCGGCCACCGCCAGCCCCAGCAGCAGCAGCACCAGTTGGATCAGCAGCACGGCCACCATGCCCGCAAAAACGCCGCCCCACGACACCCGTCGCAGCAAGCTGCGCGGCGCTGCGGCGGCCGTGGGATGCACTACATGTTCACCGTTGGGCATAATTCAAACCCCTTCTGTTTTGGCTGCCTCCGGCCCCTCTTCCGCCCGCCCCGCGCCAGCCCAGCGTCGGAGACGGGCTTCCACCGGCCCGGCCGATAGATAAGTTTCATCTGCAATAGAGGTCACGTAACAATTATAGGTTCGCGCCGACTGGCCGGGGCAAGGAGCGGGGACACCTGACGCTTCCATTGACGATTGAGATTGTCGCATTTGTCTGGCTTTTCCGCCGGGGCGGCGCTGAGATGAGGATCAGGAAATCGCCGAGATTCCCTTTGGCCGCCGGCCGGCAGAACGTTCCTTGCATGGGCGCCGACGGACCGCTAGCATCTGGATGGGCCTGCAGGTCACGTGGACCGCGTTTGTGTGAGCCGTGTGATGGACCAGCCGGCGAAGAAGAAGGCCAGGAAACCGTCAAAGCTGCGCCGCAGCCTGATTATCTCAGGTGTTGCGCTGGTTTGCTGCTCCGCCTTCGGATACGCCAACAGCCGGCTGTACCTCTTCTACCCCAACTTCCACACCGTGGTGGACAAGCAGGTGTATCGTTCCGCCCGGCCCAACGCCTCGCGGCTGCATCGCTGGTTCCAGCAGTATGGAATTCAGACCGTCATCGACCTGGAATGCGGCGATGACAGCGATCGGCCGGAGATGAAAGCGCTGGGAATCGTGGAGCTGGACATCCAGTGGCCCTCCGGCCGGCTGCCGCCGACGGCGAAGCTGCGCGGGCTGATTACCGCCATCGAGACGTGCCCCAAGCCGCTGCTCATCCATTGCCGCGCCGGCGCCGAGCGGACCGGGGTCGCCAGCATCATCGCGGCCATGGCGATCGGACACCAGGATTACGACACGGCGCGGCAGCAGCTTTCCTCGAAGTATTTTCACGTGTGGCACGATCCGGAGCGGGCCGAAGGCGTGGTCGACGTGTATGAGAACTACTGCCGGGCGAAGCACCTGTCCACCGGCGGCTGGGAGCAGTTTCGCCAATGGGCCATGACAGTGTACGATGAGCCGGATGTGCCGGAGTCGCACCACCAGGCGGCCCGCAACTAGGCGGCGTGTAGTTCGGGCAAATACATGAATCCGGTGGAACGTTTTCACGCGGTGATGAGTTTTCAGCCGGTGGACCGGCTGCCGCTGGTGGAGTATGCGCCGTACTGGGACCTGACGAGCGATCGCTGGCGGCGGGAAGGTTTGCCTGCCCATCTCATCAATGCGTACGAGATCCGCGAATACCTGGGTCTCGACGTCTACCGCTATGCCTGGGCGCCGCTCGATGGCCTGGAGGTCCGGCTCTTGCACGGTCGGCGCGAAATCGCTGGGACGATAGGCTCGCATGTGTTCTGTCCTTCCGGGACTGGACCTGGTGCTCCACCCGACTGTGGGAAAATGTAACGACGACCAATGTGAGCCGGACAAGGCGAACGTTAGTTCTGCGCTAAACGTTGTGCGGGGGAATAGAGGTCTTTCAGGGCTTGGGGGGGGCTTTGCTGGTCCTGACCGAGTTCGCCATGCGACATAGGGCTTGTGCACGCGGCAGAAGAGCAGGGTAGAATTGCCTTTTGAGTGGGAGAACTCGTTATGGATTTGCCCTGGTGGTCGCATTTTTCTCAGAGAGCCAAGCGCCTGGGTTTAAAGGGGCTGCTCGACTATTACATCCACGAGTCGTATGAGAGTTACAGCGAGTGGAAGCTGGGCATCGATTCCGCTGAATATGTCGAACTCTCGACGCTGGGTCTTGATAACCCGCAATGGCAGCTGCACGCGCCTTCAGATTACCGAAGCCTGCACAAGATTCTGCGGCTGGTAAGACCGGATAGCAGCCGGGATGTCTTCATCGACTACGGCTGCGGGCTGGGCCGCGTGGTTTGCCTGGCGGCCACCATGCCGTGGCGAAAGATCATCGGCCTGGAAATCAGCCCCCAATTGCTGGAGAAGGCCCGGAGGAATCTGGAGCGGATGCGTGGACGGCGCTGCCGGGACGTGCAATGGGTCAATGCGGATGCGGCCAAGTACGAACTGGATGATGACGTGACCACGATTTTTCTGTTCAATCCGTTCAGCGGCGACGTGTTGCGCGCGGTTCTGGACAATATCCAGGAAAGCCTGCGCCGGCGGAGGCGCAAAGTGACCGTACTGTACAAGAACCGCTCGAAGTTGCAGGAACTGGGAAGCGTTCCGTGGCTGCGGCCGCTTGGCCATTTCGCCTGCCACGGCACGCATGATTTTGCCTGGTACGAGGCCGTCGCCCAAGGCGAGAAGGCCAACGAGATGAGCGACTCGATGCGGTAAGTGTGAATTTACCGCCCCACTGTTTCACTTCAGGCGCGGCGGCGGGCATAGGTCAACCCCGCCGGCAGGATGAGCAGCGTGGCCGGCTCGGGAGGGTGTGCCTTCCCAGGCCAGGCCGTAGCAGGAGGCGCCGCAGCTAAAATTGATAACCGCACGCGCCATCCCCCCGGATTCGCACATTGACTGGCGGCACTGGCTTTCCCGGCCGGCTCCTCTCGGGTACGCTGGGCGGCCGGTGCACTATGTGGCGCGTGGAATTGACCCCAGCTCAGTACGTGGATGCGGCGCTGACGCGGATTGTCACCGGCGGTGAGCCGGAGATTTCGGCGCGGCTCGCGCTGCGGGAACTGCGGGCCTACCTAGCCAGCGCTGCCGCAGGGCGCTGGATGTTGTGGTGGGCCCGGAACGGCGCTCCGGATTCGCCCACGGCCACCGCCGCGGCGGTAGTCATTCACTCACCCGGCCGCACGGCCCTCGTTCTGCACTCCAGCACGGCCCGCGGCGCCGTGAGCGTCGATGCCCTCGCGGCCGTGCTGTCGGCGGCGGCCCAGGATGCCCTGGCGCAAGGGGCGATCATGGTGCAGGTGCTGCTGGAGCCTTCGGCCCAGGAGGATGTGCAGGCGTTCGTGCAGGCCGGTTTCATCCGCCTGGCGGAGCTGATCTACCTGCGGTTGAGCCTGCGCGGGCGCACGCCCGCGCCGGACTCGGCGCCGGACGGCGTGGAGTTTCTCGCGTACGCTCCCGCCACGCACGCCGCCTTCGCCCGCGCCATCGCCGCCAGCTACGCCGGCAGCCTGGACTGCCCGGCCATGGAAGGCCTGCGCGATGTCGAGGACGCGATCGCGGCCCACAAGGTGGCCGGCGTATTCCGTCCCGATTTGTGGACGCTGGCCACGATCGACGGCGAACCGGCGGGCATTCTGCTGCTCAACGAGAACCTGCCGGCCGCCGCGCTGGAGGTGGTGTACATGGGCGTGGCGGCGAAATTCCGCGGCCGCCATCTGGGCCGTGCGCTTCTGGCGCGGGCGGCGGCGATGGCCAGGCGCGAACATTTTAGCGCCTTGTGCCTGGCCGTCGATGCCGCCAACCGCTACGCCTTCACGCTGTACCTGCAGGAGGGCTTCGTCGAGACCTTCCGCAAGCTGGCGTACATGCGAAAATAGCGGTTTTTTCGAGAAAAAATGATGCCCCCCGCGGTCGGTAACGGCACTGTGGACAACCTGTGGACCGGAAATTTTTTTTGCAGGCAACTTGTCCTCTTTTCGAGATTTGGGACGTGTGGATAACAAATCCAGACTTTTGCATTTGACGGCCGGTGACTTCACGCATAAAGTCTTCACCTGTGTCGAACCGAGTCTGTGAGGACTACTCGGCCGACGGAATGATGTGCATTTCCGGACACCCTGGTTGACGCCTGGCGTGTCTGTTAGATAAAAGCGCGTTCGGGGTAAAACTGCTATGGCCGCAACTGGAGATCGTGCGCGCGCATCGCACGAAGCGATCTTGGCTTCCCTGGCCGATCGTATTGGGCCACAGAAGTTCAATGCCTGGTTCAAGGCCGCCACGCGGGTGGAGGTGGACGAGGAGCACGTGCGGTTTAACGTGCCCAACCCGTTCGTCGCCACGTGGATCGGCAACCACTTCACCGAGGATATGGAGGCCGCGGTCCAGAAAGTCACCGGCCGGCCGCAGCCGATCCTGATCTGCGTGGATACAGGCCTGTCGCGCCATTGTCGGCGCCACCAGCTCGACACGCAGGCCACGCAGGTGGCGCGCTCCACGGCGGGCGCTGCGCGCGGGGCCTCGGCCAAGGCGGCCGTGCAGTTGCGGCACTCGCTGGAGAGCTTTGTGGTCGGCCCGACCAACCAGTTGGCCTACTCGGCGGCCACGGCGGTGGCGGCCGGGGCGCGCAGCGATTTTAACCCGTTGTTCATCCACGGCGGCTGCGGCCTGGGCAAGACACACCTGCTCCAGGGCATCTGCAACGCCGCCGCCGCCGCGACCAATGGCCGGTCGCGCCGCTGGCGATATGTCTCGGGCGAGCAGTTCACCAATGAGTTCATCCAGGCGCTGAAGACCAAGCGGCTGGAGGAATTCCGCGCTACGTACCGCCGGCTGGACCTGCTGGCGATCGATGATGTGCATTTCCTGGCCGCCAAGCGGGCTACGCAGGAGGAGTTCCTGCACACATTCAATTCGATCGACGCGGCGGGCAAACAGGTGGTGATGGCCTCGGATGCCCACCCGCGGATGGTCGGCCAGCTCACCGAGCAACTGGTCAGCCGGTTTATCAGCGGCATGGTGGTGAAGATCGACGCCCCCGACCATGCCACACGCGTGCGGATCCTCCGCCGCCGGGCCACGACGATCAACGTGCCCGTGGGCGAGGAGGTGCTCGAGTACATCGCCATGCACATCCGCGGCAACGTTCGCGAACTGGAAGGCGCGCTGGTGAAGCTCTCGGCCGTGGCCGCCCTGGGCAACGAGCCGGTGACGCTGGCGATGGCCACCGATGCGTTGTCCGAGCACCTGGCTCAGACCGACAGCGCCTTGACGCTGGGCGACATCGAAATGATCGTCGCCGCCTACTTCGGCATCACGCCGGCCGACATCCACTCCAGCCGGCGGACGCGCACGGTGTCGCTGGCGCGGATGGTGGCGATGACCTTGGCCCGGCGGCACACGCCGATGAGCTACCCGGAAATCGCCCGTTTCATGGGCAAGAATCATTCTTCCGCCGTGCTGGCCGTGCAGCGGTTCGAGAAGCTGCTGGCCGTGGATGCAAACGTGACCTGGATGACGGCGTCGGGCCCGCGCTCGGCGCCCTCGCGCAAGCTGCTGGATACGATTCAGGAACAACTCGGATAGCCGCCGCCGAGGTATCGCCGGTCCGAGAGGCCGACGGTGCCCGGGCAGCCGATCCGCGGCCGCAAAGTGGAGTCGCGGCGGGGCACGGATCGCCTCACGGCGACCGGCGGGCCCGGAGCAGAGTGGGACGGAAAGACACCGGCCAAAAGCCTGTGCCGCCAACCCGGTTGCCAAGGAAGGCCGACCGGGCCATCCTTTTCGACCGGGCGCGCGGCGTTGGGCAGGACCGGCCCCAAGCGGGGCGGGCGGGAGGGATCCCCCACCGGCATGGATCGCCGACGGACCTGACCATGTGGAATGGGCCGCTCATGGAGCGGCCCATTCTCTTGCGCAAACCCATTCTCATCGTTGGAAACGGGAATGGTGAGGCGTGATGAAGCTCCTGCCCCCCTTACGGAAGCAAGGGGCGCCGAAGCCCTGACTCCCCCGTCAGCGCGCGCACGAGGCCGCCGCAGGCGCGAATCGCCCGCGGCGGCCCCGCGGCCTGCTGTCGGTCAGATCAGCCCTGCTCGATCGCCTCGGAGGGGCAGGCATCCACGCACGAGCCGCAGTCGATGCAGGTGGCGGCGTCGATCTTGTAGATCGGGTCGCCTTCCTTAATCGCCTCGACGGGGCAGGAATCCTTGCAGGCGCCGCAGGCCACGCAGGCATCGGTAATCTTGTAAGCCATATTCCTTCCGCTCCTTCTGAGCCGTACATAAAAGCCGGCCGCTCTCGGCCGGTACGGGGCGTATGGTAGCGAAACGGCACGCCCCCTTGCAATGGTTCACCTTTGGGAGTTGGCAGCCGGCGGCGAGGGTGCGATCGGCCGTCGCGGTATCAACTGCGGTATGGTCCCAGCGGGCGGATCTCCAGCTTGCTGCCGGTCGGGACAGCGCCGGTCTCGCTGAAGATCAGCAGTTCGTTGCGCTCCTCCAGCCAGCAGGCCGGCAGATAGTAATGCTGCTGCGGGCCGATCGTCCAGAAGCGGCCCAGGTTATGGCCGTTCAGGAAGATCTGCCCTTTGTACGCCCCGGCGATTCGCAAGAACAGCGGGTCCTCGCCGCCCTTGGCGGTAAAGCCAGCGCGGAACCAGGCCGGCGCGCCGCGCGGCGCCGCCGACGAATCGGCCGTTGCCCCCGGCGTCGTCCAGGGCCGAAACTGCCAGCGGGCATCGGCCGTCAGATTGTCTTCCAGCCGAAACAGGTGGAACGCCGCCGCCAGCTCGCGCGGATCCAGGTTGCCCCAGACCAGCAGCCCCAGGCGGTTGACACCCTTGCGGACTTCGCCGGTGAGCAGCACATCGCCCCAGCCGCCGTGCATCGCCGGGAAGAACCCCATCTGCCGGTCATTGAAGAACAGCACCACGTTGTGCGGCAGGTTGGAGAACTGCACGTGCACCGGCATCGGCTTGGCCAGCGCGAAGCTCGTCTGGGCCACCCACGGCTCATCCGCCCCCAGACCGTTCATCAGGCATTGCTGGTTGCGAGGGATGATCCGCCGTGAAAACTCCTTGGGCTGGGCCCGCCGGACCTTCCACGGACCCGGCCGCACGCCCACGGCCGTGTACACATCGCCCCAGATGCCCTTGGGCTCGCCCAGGTTAAAGCCGAAGTTGAACCTGCCCAGGTTGTCGACCAGGAAGACCAGGTCGTTGGGGCCGCTCTTGAGCGACACCGGCAGCGGCGTGCGTTGGGCGCCGGCGCCGCGGCCCCACACGCCGGCCGGCTTGCCGTTGACGAACACGGCGGCGCGGTCTTCGCAGTCGGGCAGGAAAATGTGCCGCGTGGCCGCACGGGCTGATTGGACGCTCACGCGGTACCACCCGTAGCCGCGATCGACGCCCATCTGCGCCAGCAGCCGCGGGCGGCCCATCTCGCTGAAGCCATCGGCGTTAACGACCTCTTCGCACGAGGCGACACGCTTGAACGTGCCCAAGGTCGGCGCGTGCGGCTGGCGGGCCGGGTGCGACGGCGGCTTGGCAGTTGCCACCTGCCCCTGCGGACTGATGGTGAAATAGCGTTTCGCGGCCGCATCCATCACCAGGTCATCCAGGGTCTCGCCGACAAAAGCCGGCCCGGCGATCAGCCGGCCCTCCAGCGGCCAGACTCGTTCTGCGGCGACCGAGTTCATCACCACCAGGTGCAGGCCCTGGTGCTCCAGGTGCAGCGGAGCATCATCGCCAGGCACCTCGACGGCGGCTTCCTGGCCATCAATGCTCACCACGCCGCGCTGGCCGGGGGCGCCGTGCAGGACCAGCACATCGCCGATCAGGCAAAGGGGCATCAGGTTGCTGTAATCCAGCACGTGCCGCTCGCCCAGGGGCAGATCGCTGAAAACCGCCACGGCCCCGAAGTGCCGCAGATCGACCGGCAATACCCGGCCATCATCCAGCACCAGGTCGGCCGTCTCGATGGCGTCATCGCCGTTGTTGGTCACCACGGTCAGGCGGCCGCCGGCGCCGCGGCGGGTAAAGGCGGCCGTATGCTGCATCGTCGCCGCCGAAGGCACCGGCTCGGCCTGGGACAGCGCATCGGCAAAATAGTGGGCCATCAGGTTGATCAGCCGCAACAGGTAGTAGCCGCGCGTCAGTCCGCCGCCCTCGGCGATGGGGGCGTCATAGTCGTAACTGGTCGTGATGAAATGGTGGTCGCTGCCGACGGTCCGGCCGCCCCAGAAGCCGAAATTCGTGCCGCCGTGGTACATGTAGTAGTTCACCTGGGCGCCGGCGCCCAGCAGCTCCAGGGCGCGCCGGGCAATGTGCCGCGGATCTCTGCGGTTATGCTCATTGCCCCAGACATCGAACCAGCCCGACCACAGCTCCGTCGCCAGCATGGGCGCTTCGGGTTGCATAGCCTTGAGCTTGCGGGCCTGGGACACCGCGCTATCCCACGCGTTGATGCACTCGATGGCATCGGCCACCAGGGGCTGTGTCAACCCGTTGCACGTCAGGATTGGCACGTCAATGCCGCTGCGGCGGTAGAGCTGCGTGATGAAATCGAGATACTCCTGGCGATCCGGCTGGGTCGTCATGAAGTACTCGTTCTCATTCTGAATCGCGATGACGTTGCCGCCCTGGCTTACCTGCAGCGGCACGATCCGCGGCAATACCTGCCGCAGATACTTGTCGTAGTAGTGCGTGTAAACCGCGCTGTTGTTGCGGTACTGGATATTGGGCTTGGTGGTCAGCCAGGCGGGCAGGCCGCCGAAATCCCACTCGGCGCAGATGTACGGCCCCGGGCGGACGATCACGTACAGGCCCATGTCGCCGGCCTGCTGGATGAATTCCGCAACATCATGGTCGCCCGAGAAATACCACTTGCCCTCGGCCGGCTCGTGGAAGTTCCAGGGGATGTAGGTCTCGATGCAATTGAGGCCGCCGCGCATGGCCTTGGTCAAGCGGTCCTGCCACAGCGCCGCGGGCATGCGGAAGTAGTGCACCGCGCCGCTGACAAGCCAAAGACGCTTGCCATCGACCATGAAACTCCGTCTGTCGTATGTAACAGCGGCCATCTTGCCTCGGTCCCCACCTTCACAACGACAGGCATTGACAGGCTTTCCAAACCGCCAGTGTAGCTAGGTATATCGCAGTTGCAACCCAAAAAGATGGACGCAAGGTGTTTGCCTGTCCCCTGGCTTGACGGATTTGGAATCGGAACGATTAGAGGAGAATACTGGCGTTGCTAACTATAACGCTTTATTGTACAATAGATTACGTAATAATTAGCGGGGGAATTTGCGGCCCTTTTTTGCCATTCTTGAAGAAGAATCTCAAGACCTGGATCGTAAGTGTATGGTATATACCCTACACTTATCCGCCAATTTCTCGGGTAGGACTCCGACAGTGGCGGAGTCAACTGCGGAATTTCAGCAGTTGCTTCCCGCCAGGAACGTCTTGCCGGCAGCCAGGCGCGACTCCGACATTGTCGGAGTCGACGGGGGGCGACTCCAAATTCCTTGGAGTCGCTAGTAGCCGATGCTGGCGAACCCACTACATATTGGGGTACGAGAGCATTTTCGGGGGTTCTCTGCCGCGCGACTCCGACTTTGTCGGAGTCGACTGCGAAAATTTCGCAGTCGCTGCCGGGCGACTCCAAATCTTTTGGAGTCACCTCCTGAGCCATGCTCTTGATCGCAAGTAAGACTTGGCCCAGGCAATCACTTCATCTCGGAGATGAAGTGAATGAAGCATACTTTGCTTCGGGCTAAGGGCGACTCCGACTTTGTCGAAGTCCGCGGCGGCAATTCCGCTCGTGCCGGCCCCGGCCGGCGGCCGGGAAGACTGCTGGTTTGGCCTTCTGCCGGACGATAAGATGCAGAGTATCTCGGCTCCGTAACTAGCGGGAAATAGAATGCTTCTGCCGATTCGCACAGACTATCGCCAGTCCCAGCGGCCGCTGGTGAACTACGCCCTCATTGCCGCCAACGCATTTGTTTTCCTGTTCATCCAGCGGCAATTGGGTAACAAGATTAGGCCGTTCTTGCTGGACCCCCAAGCCCCGCAACTGGTGCAGTTCTTCTCGTGCCTGTTCCTGCACGCCGGCTGGGGGCACATCCTGGGCAACATGCTGTTCTTGTGGGTGTTCGGGAACGCCGTCAACGACCGCATGGGTCACGTTGCCTACGCCGCGTTTTACCTTGCCGGCGGCGTGGGAAGCTGCATCGGCTACATTCTGCTGGGCGGCCAGGGGCCGGTGCTGGGGGCCTCGGGCGCCATCTCCGCGGTAACTGGGGCGTACCTGGTGCTCTTCCCCCGCGTGCGGGTGACCGTCATCGCCTGGCTGTTTTACGCCGTGGTGCCGCTGGAAATCTCCAGCGTGTATTTCCTGGGCTTCCAGTTCGTGTTTAACCTGTGGGCCTCGTTGACGGGCGCCGGCGGCCAGGTGGCCTTTATCGCCCACTTGGCAGGTTACGGCTACGGCGTGGCGGTGGCGGGCATCTTGCTGGGCATGGGCATTCTGCCGCGCGATGTGTACGACCTTCTGAGCTTGGTCAAGGCCCAGCGCCGCCGCTCGCAATACCGCCGGATGGTTTCGCAAGGGTACGACCCGTTCGGCGCCAACATCTTCAAGGGCGGCCATCACGGCGAGCACCGCGTCGGCGCCCGCCAGGTGGATTCCCGCACCCGCACCGACACCGCCGCCGCCATGGCCATGGACCTGCGGCGGCAGATCAGCGACCTGCACGCCCAGGGCAACCTCCCCCAGGCCACGGGCAAATACCTCGAGTTGATCAACCTGACCGACGAAGCCGTGCTGCCGCGCCAGCAGCAGCTCGACATCGCCAACTACCTCATGACCGACCAGCGCTACCCCCAGGCCGCCACCGCCTACGAGCAGCTCCTGAAGTACTACCCCACCTACGAGCACGCCGGGGACATCCGGCTGATGCTGGGGATCATTTACGGTCGATACTTAAAGCAGGCCGACCGCGCGGAAGAGAACCTCCGCCGGGCGCTCGCGGAGTTGACCGAAGACACCAAGCTGGCCATGGCCAAGGCGGAGCTGGAGGCGCTGAGGCGCTAACAAGGCATGTTCGGCGTGCTGAAAATCGCCCCACTCGCCCTGCCTGTGGGCGCTGCGGGCATGCTGATCGGCTTGGCGGCGCTGATTGCCGGCCTGGTGCTGCTGGCGTTTGGCCGCGTGGCCGTGTGGCGCATCGTTTCGGCGTTGATCCTGGCGGCCGCGGGCGCAGCCTTGGGCAGTGCCATCGCGACGACCGTGGACGCCAAGCCCGGCGTGCTGATGATCGTGGCCGCCCTGCTGCTGGCGGCCGTAGGCGCGGTGCTGGCCCGGCTGTGGTGGGCATTGCTGCTGGGTGCGGTTCTGGCATCGCTGACGTTGCTGATCGTTCTGCATAACGTGCCGGTGCTGCCGGCGAGCAAGCCGCCGCAGGGTTTTGCCGATTCGTTGCGTTTCGGCGTCTGGCTGCCCAAGACGGCCGACGTCGTCGGCCAGTGGATCAGTTGGCTCTGGAAGAAGTACCAACTGGCTGAGTTGGTGGGCATCGCGCTACCCGGTTTGGTCGGCGTGGTTACGGGCCTGGCCCGGCCAGTGGCGACGCGAATATTGATGACCAGCGTGCTGGGCGCGGCCGCAGCGGTGATGGGTGGGTGCATCCTGCTCCAGTCTGCCCGGCCGGGCTTTGATGTGGCGGCCGGCTGGCGAATCTGGCCGCTGCTGGCAGTGGCCGTGCTGCTGGCGGCACTGGGCATGGTGTACCAATCGCGGGCACAGGCCCGCCGCGGCAAGAAGAGCGAGCAGGAAACCGAGGCGGCCCCGCCGCCGCCCAAGAGCCCCAGCCGGCGGTGATGGCCGGCGGTGAGAGGTCGTGGACCTGGAAGTCCACGGGAGATATGAACGTGCCTCCTGAGAATTACATGACGAATTACCTGGACCAACTGCACATCCTGCATCCGGCAGCCGCCCTGGCCATGATCGTCTTGAGCGTGGCGTTCCTGGCCCGCGGCTGGAAGTTCTACAAGTACCTCGTGGCCCTCGACGCCCTGATCGGCGGCGGCCTGGCCGGCCTGTACATCGGCGGCCGCATCGGCGGTCCGCACATGGACATCTACCTGGGCATTGGCCTGGCGCTCATCTTTGCCGCCACCGCCTGGCCGCTGATGAAGGGCTCGGTGTGCATCCTGGGCGCGATGGCCGGCGCGGCCTTCGGCTACGTGCTGTGGTATTACGGCGCGCATGCCCTGGGCTACGCCAACTGGGCCCAGCACGCCTGGGCCGGGGCGCTGGTGGGCATGGTGATCGTGGGCATGCTCACCTTCATCGCCTTCCAGACCACCGTCATCATCGGCCTGGGGCTCCAGGGCGCGTTCATGCTCGTCTCGGGCATCTTCGCCCTCATGTTCCGCTTTGAGGGCCCCACCCTGCCGCTGAGCAACGAGATCAACTCCAACAACTTCTTCCTGCCGCTGATGATCCTCATCCCCGGCGCGGTGGGCATTATCTATCAGCAAAGCCAGTACCACGGCGGCCAGGCGAAGAAGAAAAAGGCCGCGCTGGCCAAACCGGCCCCGGCGTGATGAGAGCATTTTCGATTTGCGATTTGTGATTTGCGATTGGGGGCCTGGAAATGAGGCCTCCTATGGCTTGCAGGGGCGCATCGCTCAACCTATCCTTATAGTTGAGACCAGTCTGCCGGGAGTTTGTTTATTCCCCGGTGCCACGGCTGTCCGCAGCCGTGCGCTGTGCGATGCTTGTAGGCCCATGGTCCGCGGGGCGCCAATGCGAAGCCGCCGAAAAACCAGCATGCGAGACATCCGCACGATGGTGCGGCGGATTCGTGACCGCTTCAATCCCGATCGAATCATTCTGTTCGGCTCTCACGCCCGCGGCACGGCCGGCCCCGACAGCGACGTGGACCTGCTGGTGGTCATGCCCGTGGAGGGCAACAAACGCGCCAAGCAGCTTGAAATCCGTATGGCGCTGCACGATATCCGCGTGCCCAAGGATATCATCGTCACCACGCCGCAGGACTTTGCCTGGCGCAAGGAAACCATCGGCACCATCGAACGCCCCGCCGCGCGGGAAGGCAAGGTCCTGTATGAGCGCCGCTGAAGAGGTGACGGCTGAATGGGCCATTAACGTCTGGGCATATTGCACGTGCTACTTCTCAAAGGGACAGATTCTGAGGGTTTAGAGACGAGATAGCATAGCTGATCGACTAGGAGCAGGCTGATTACAGCTGCCTCTATGTTGCATTCATCACCCGGTACAACACCATGGCCGACGCTGTTTCGTGATATCTTGATTTTAGGATCATGCGGATCGAAATTGGCGAAGTATACTTTCTCGAGGTATTCCTGGAAGTGTCGCGGCAAAAGCGGCGTATTCTGATGCCGCTGGTTTTCCGCCATCTTTACGGCGCTGTCGGCGAGTCCCGTTTGAGTAGCCTGCCCTCCGGGGTCTGTCAACTTCTGATGTGACCGAAGAATGCCCTCGATGCGTGGAAATAGGATAGCTGAAGTGCAAAGGAAGTCTTTGGAAAGGAATTGCTTCGAGGCATTTTCCAGGAACTCGATGTGGTCGGCGAAGGCTTGCGTAGTCTTCCATCGCAGCAACATCGCTGGAAGTGTACCTCTAACCTCGCCGGCGATGGCTTCCGACAGATCATCGAGTGGCCATGAATTGGCTGCGTGATCGATCAGGTTCCTGACTGTTGAATCCTTTAGCGTGATGAAAGGAAACCACTGGCCCTCAAAAAGTCTTTGCCACGTCTGATCTGCAATCTTGAAACGCCTTTGGAACATCAAATATGTGTAGAACTGCGCCAGCGCCGTGGACACATCATATTCCCTTTCCTTTGGGTCGTTCGGGGCCAGCGGGCTTAAGTCATAGAACATTGCCCGACGCCAGCCCACAGAAAACACGTAAATGAACCCAGTGTCGAATGCCATCAACTTAGTCTATAAGATATTAT
>PMYD01000030.1 GCA_003171335.1 Phycisphaerales bacterium | reverse complement strand
GACAATCAAGAGTCTGGCATGGTGTTTGCTACATATGGACTGGAGGGCACTTTCACCCTCTCTTGGTTTTCGATCAAGCTGATACTTGGCAACCGAATAGAGAGCAACCGGCGGGAAAGCTCGCCTCAGAGTTCATCGCAACTGCGGAAATTCCGCAGTNNCAACTGGAGAAGTTCTCCAGTTGCCGTGGGTGTCCGTCCGAAGATGCGTGGCTGCAAAAAAAGCGCAGCCACGGCACCCAGCCTTTAAGGTTCGACTCAACTGAGGAGATTCCTCAGTTGCCTGAGCGTTGTCCGAAGAGGGGCAACGCAACTGGAGAAATTCTCCAGTTGCCGAGATGCCTGTCGGGATCGAGAAGTCGACTGCGGAAATTCCGCAGTTGGGCGGGTTCTGCCGGCAAGGCAGGAAGGGCCAACTGGAGAAATTCTCCAGTTGCCCCGGCTGGGGGCTAGAACTCCAGCGCCAAAGGCTCATCAAAGCGGGCGGCAACGGCCCAGCGCTCTTGGGCCGGGTCGGTCGCCTGGCAGCGAACCACCGTGCCGTTGCCCCGGATTCGCCCGGTATAGGGAAAATGCCCTTCGCCGGGCGGCACGGAGAGTTCCATCTCCAGTCTTTGACCGGGTTTAAGCGCCTCTCCGGCAAGCAGGAACTGTACGCCGCCTGTGGCGATATCGGTTGTGTAATCGTGGCGGAAAGTGGCAGAAAGCGATTCGGCCGGCCGGTACGAGACCGGCAGGCGAATCTGCAACCTCGGATGTTTTCTTCTCTCACCGCCGCCCATCGGCTCTTGCGCCATACCATCCATCTCCTTATGACACAGGCTAGAGCAACTCACTCTTGATCTGTCACATTCAGGCTGGCTGCGACGGCGGCTGGCGGCGTCAGAAAAACCTCAGCATATTAGGAATATGCCTTCGGTTTTCTTCCTTGCCATCCTTGTCTCGCCGACGCCTGAATATGACATCTCAATCGTTCGGTGCTCTAGAACAGCAATTTCGGTGCCGGTTCGGAGAGAATGAGTGGGGTAATTACCCCAGGAGTGTACTAAAGCCCTTGCGGCCACGATTCAAAGTTGCGTTGGTTTTTTTTCTGTTGCGATTTGTCAACATGACCCTGATAAGCGCATCGTGTTTACGGAAAACCACACCCAATGATGCTTTCTGTAAACATCAGGCGGCGGCGGGCCAGAGATCGCCTTCATCGAGCAGGCGAAAACCATTATCGCGAAGCACCCGGGCCGCAAGCGGGAGGTCTTCGACATGCACGGCCACGATGCTGTTGCCGCGGCTGGTGCTGAAGAGCGGGTAGGCCATATGCATGCGAACCTCCGCCGTCAGCAACGCTGCCACGATGTCGGCCAGGGCGTCGGGGCTGGGCAGCTCGACGGCCAGCACGTCGGTCTGGGTGAAGGCGTAGTCGGCCTCCTTGAGGATGTCATGGGCGGTGGCGGCGTCGGAGAAGATGATCCGCACGGATTCCGCATCGACCGAATCGAGCAGGTTCAACGCCACCAGGTGCACGTTGCGGCGGCCGATCAAATCGATAAGCTCCCGCAGCCGGCCCATGGACGTGGGCAGGAAGATACAGAACTGGCTTACCGCCGGTTCTTCGTAGCCGCGCTTTGTCATGAACTTCCTTGTGGTCATGCACACCCGCCGCTTCTTTGGCCCCGCGCGCCGGCAGCCGCGCGCTGGGAATGGAACGAAATCCTCAGTCGCCGTATCGCTGGCGCAGCAGAGCCGAGGTGCGCAGCATCAGCAGCATGCGCTCGAAGACATCGACCCAGTCGGCCATTTCGGCCGCCAGCTCATGGCCTTCCGGCGGAATCAGCCCGGTGGGGCAGGCGGCGCCGGCCTCGCGCTGGGCCTTGAGCCGATATGCCGTCAGCAGGCGGTCGCCGAACCGGCCGACTTCGTAGAAATCCTCGGAAAGGAACACGACCACGGGCACGCGCGCCCCGCCGAGAATCCGCAGCTCTTCCTTGAGGGCCTCGGATATATCGCGGTCGATGATCCGCAGGCGGACGTTGCCGCCGCACGCCTCGGCGATCTTGCGGATCATGGGCACCTGGCGCACGCAGTCGCCGCACCAGACTCCGGAGGAGACCAGGACATACATATCGCGCTGGACGACATTCAGCCGCGCCTGCTGCTCGCTGGTCAATGTGGGCAAGATGCCCTCCAGATCGTGCCAGCGATGGGCCTTGGCCGGGTCGGATTTGGCGAGATAAGTCTCGTAGTCCAAGGCACTTTCGAACTGTTCTCTCCAGAATCCGCTGCGCTTGTCGTGGATGTCGGGCCGATCAGCCAAGATGACTCTTCCTTCCATTTGCATGCTGTATTGTTAGTTGTCCACCCCGCGGCGGTCACGGGTACGGGATGCTAACTGGCGATCTGAGCAAGGATTTGGGCGGTAGCGCTAGTGCCCAGGCGGCTGGCCCCGGCGGCGATCATGGCCTGGGCCTGCTCCAGCGTGCGAATGCCGCCGGCGGCCTTCACACCCGCCCGATCGCCGACAGCCGCACGCAAAAGGCGGACATCTTCGACGGTCGCCCCGCCGGTGGCCAGGCCCGTGGAGGTCTTGACGAAGGTTGCGCCAGCCTGGAGGGCGAGCTGACAGCCGATAAGCTTCTTGGGGTCGGTCAGCAGGGCGCATTCGAGGATGACCTTCACGCAGCGGCCCTTGGCGGCCTCGACGACGGCGGCGATCTCCTGCTGCACGCCTTCGAGATCGCCCTCGCTGAGCGCGGCAATGTTGATCACCATGTCCAGCTCGTCGGCCCCATCGGCGATCGCCGCCAGAACCTGCTGAACTTTGATGGCCGGCACATCGGCGCCGTGCGGAAAGCTGATGACGGTGGAGACAGGCGCGCCGCTGCCTTTAAGGGCCTTGGCGGCCTGGGCCACGTGGCAGGGCTTGACGCACAGGCTGGCCACGCCGACTTGGCGCGCCAACTCGCAGCCGGCCGCCACCTCCGCCCGGCCGGCGAGTATGCCGAGCACGGCGTGATCGATCAGGCTGGCAAGTTCCTTCCGATTCCGCGGCTGCATCATGGGTTTATCCGCCTTTCGCGTGGGCCACACCCGCACGCGAGCATACCGGAGGGACGGGCAACTTCGCCAGTGGCGTATCCAAGGCATCTTCAGTGGAGTGTCGCGAAAGTCGATACGAATTAGGTCATGCTGCTTCTGGAAATTGACAAGCTCAAGCCGGGCATGATCGCCGCCGCCCCGGTTCGTCACCCGCAGGCGCGCGAGGTGGAATTGCTGCTGCCCGGCGTGCGGCTGGAACTGGAGATGATTCGCTCCCTCCGCCGGCTGGGCGTTGCCGAGGTGTGGGTCCGCTGGCCGGACCTGGACTTCCTCGATGCCCAGGTGAACCTCCACATTTCCAAGCTCCGCCACGATGTGTACGGGCAGCTCAAGAGCGACTTCCAGGCGGCCCAGGGCCTGACGGTCTGTATCGGCCAGTATGTCCGGTACTGCGACCTGATCAGCGCGCTGGCGATTGAACTTCTGGCCGATCGGCAGAACGGCCAGGGCGCCTTCGCCTCGGCCCTTTTCGACGGCAGCCGCGACCTGTTCGACCACTGTGCCAACGTCTGCTACCTGGCGCTGACGCTGGGGCTGCGGATGGAGGGATACGTGATTTCCGAGCGCCGCCGGCTGCGGGCGACGGCCGCCGACAACCTCACCAACCTGGGCGTGGGCGCCATGCTGCACGATGTCGGCAAACTGCAAGTGCCCTCCACGCTGAGCGAGCACGAACCCATGGAGGCCCCCTGCTCGCCGGCATATCGCGAGCATCCGCAGCGCGGCTGCCGCATGATTCACGAGCGGGTGGGCGCGACGGCGCGGTGCGCGGTGATGCATCACCACCAGCGTTTCGACGGCACGGGCTTTCCAGACATGAGCACGGTATCGCGCAAGCGCTCGGGCCCGCTAAGCGGGTGCGGGATTCATATCTTCCCGCGGATCGTGGCCGTGTGCGATGCATTCGACAATCTCTGCCACGATGCCCACGGCCGGCCGCGGCCGCTGGTGGCGGCGCTGCACGAGATCCAGGGCGACGCGCTGGCGGGGCGTTTCGACCCGGCGGTGCTCCGCGGGCTGCTGCGGCATGTGCCGCCTTTTGGCCTGGGAACACAGGTAATGCTGAACGACCGGCACCTGGCGGCGGTGGTTGGGCTCAACGCCGCGCAGCCCTGCCGGCCCGTCGTGCGGCTGCTGCGCAAGAGCAAGGGCCACCTCACCGACATCGACCTGGCAAAACGGCGCGACCTGTGGATAGCCCAGGCGCAAGGGATGAATGTCGAGCAGTGGTATTACGAGCTGCCCAGCGAGGTCAAAGTCGCGGCGGGGTGAGTGAAGTTCAGGAAGGGTGGCGGTTGAATGCGGTAGGAAGAAATTCCAAATTCCAAATTCCNNCAAATCCCAAATCCCAAACAAGCACCAAATCCCAAGCTCCAAAACTTGCTTCACAACGATCTGCAATTACAAGTGGACCCGTGGCTCGTGAACGATCGTTTCCCGTCTTTTTTTGGAATTTGGTGCTTGGAATTTGTTTGGGATTTGGAATTTCAGAGCTGCTATTTGGCAGGAACTTCGCCTTTAAGCTGATCTGCCCTTTCAATCAGCCCGCTCTCTTCGGGCAGTTCCTGCGGGCTCATCACATAGTGCTCGTGCACGTGATAGTGGTAGGTCCACGGCACGAGGGCCTGGCTGAAGAGGTCAAAGGGCGGCACATCGTAAACGGGCGGCTTGAGATCGGCGTGCGTCTGGAGGGTCTGGTAGCCTTGCTTGCGCAGGATCACTTCGCGGTCGCCGTAGAAGAGGAAGGGAATCGTCAGCGGCGTGCGGCCGATTTCCTCATCGGCGAAAAACACCAGCGCGCCTTCCGGCTGGGAGGTGATCGTGACGCGGCGCTCCACGCAGCCGCCGGCCGAGGCCAGCGCCGCTGCCGCCGCGGCCAGAATGATGTACCGCCCATTCATGGAGATTGCTTATATCGGCCCGTGCGGCGGGGGGCAAGGTTTGGCTTTGGCCGGCTCGTCGCTTAGAATGGCAGGCCAAATGGACGAGGCGTCCGAGTGGATCAGTGTGACCTGCGGCTGCGGGCGTGAGGTCCGGTTTCGCCGCCACCTGGCACGTCAGGGTACGAAATGTCCCGCGTGCGGGGCGCGCGTGCTGGCGCCCCTGGAGTTGGGTGCGGCCGGGCCGCCGTGCCCACACTGCGGATTGCCTTGGCCGGCGACGGAAAAACGCTGTCCCTCGTGCCTGGCCCGCCACCGTTACAAGGGCAAAGTGCCGCCGGAGTTTTTCGAGGCGCCGGTGGGGGGGCCGGGCGAGCCTGAAGAATCGCCGTCGGCGACGGCGGGCGGGGCCGCGCGCCAGAAAGAGCCGCCGCGTCCGTACTATGCCCAGCCGCCCTCGGAAATCCCCGCCAACGCCCGCGTGGCTCGCTGGCGCCAGCGGCCCTGCACGCAGGGGTGGCGCGTGGCGGCGGGGGGGTTGGCGCTGCTGGCGCTCGCATCCTTTATTGCCGCCGCCGGCAGCCCGTCTTCAGGGGCCTGGCTGATCGCCGGGGCCGTGCTGCTGATCCTGGCATTTGGCGTCGTCCGCGGCGGCGGCGTGTCGCGGAGTATTGCGCTGGTGCTGCCGCTGCTGGTGCTGACGGTGCAGATGGGCCTGCTCTTGGGCTATGCGCCGCAGCAGGCGGCGGCGGGAACGCTGCTCGGCCTGGCCTTCACGCTGGGCCTGGTGGCGGCCGGCATTGGGCTGCTGACGCTTCAGCACGGGCGCAACGACTCGGTCATCGCCGGGGCCATCATGCTGGGGGCGGGCCTGCTGTTTTTACTGCTGAGCCCGGGCCTGCTGTCAGCCGGAGATCCGGCCTGGCCGGCTATTTCCTCATCGCTGCAATCGGAGGTCGGCAGGATGCTGCCGCACGTGGGCAACGCTCCTGCGCCGGCCCCAACGGTGGCGCCGGCCACTCCGCGGGCGTTTGAGATCCCGGAATGGGCGAAAAACGATTCCCCGCCTCCGCGGCCGGCGTATACGCCGCCGCCCCAGCCGGGTTTGCCCCCGATGACGATGCTGCCGGCCGTCGAGCCGGCGGCCCCCGCGCCCTCGCCGCCGCCGGTCATACCGCCGGCTGCACCGACTTTGCCGGCTGTCGAATCGCCGGCCGCCTCCGCTCCTGCCCAGCTCGTCGAGAAGATTGCCGACTGGAAAGGAACCCTGGCCGCACGGGGTATTCGCCTGGAGTTCCCCGACGTCCTATCGCTTATCGCCACGCGCTCGCGCCAGGAAGTGGGCCAGCGGATGCTGGCGATTCAGAGATACGCCGTCGACAACCCCACGATTCATTGTCTGGCCATTGTTTTTGAAGGCGTAGGTGCTACCCCGGCCGCCAGCGCCCCGGCCCTGGCCAGCACGCATCCCGCGGCGGTTCCCTCGGTCTCGCCGGAGGACCTGCAAAACCTGGCTCACCTGGTCGCCGGCGAAGTGGGCCTGCCCTTGAAGTACGAGATGTGGCGGACGGAGCTGAACCCGCTGGTCTACTATATTCGCCTGTCCGGCCCGCGGGATGGCCAGGACTGGCAGGTTCGCATCGAGTCGCGGGCCGTGGGGCCGGATGTGCTGGTGCTTGTCTCGCAGCACCGGCCCAGCGATGGGGCTGCGCAAAGCGCCGCGTGGAATTTCTTCAGGAGCCTCCAGGTTCGCACGCCGCGGCGATAGGCCGCGAGAAGGCCATGGATGCGCTTCGAGAAATCTTGTCGCTAGTTGGCGGATAACAGCGAGGTAGCTATCGTGTGTCAATAACACGAACGATCGAAGCGCTATATCGACGGCTGTTTTTGAGCTAAAGGTTCGCAAATGAGAGTGAGCACTGGCAAGACAGGCGATAAGCAACGTGACGGCATGACAAAAGAGCTCAGGTCAATTCGCATGTTCTATTGTCTTGCAGTACTTACAAAGCATTCGTTAATGAAGTTGCTTCCAGAAGATGGCGCATGTGAGGATTACTTCTGCATGCCGGGCGATGATCCGAACGATGAATGGCAGCCCGCTGTTACATTGGCTGCATTTGCGCCGGATGTCAAATTGGCAGGAGAACGCGTTCGTAGTGGAGTGCGGTTGACATTTCCCAAATGCCGACTGAAACGGATAGTGTTATGTGATAGAAGCGATAGACTGAAAAGCCTGCTCCGAGCGAGAATTTTAAATAGAGATTGGCTACCCCATCTGCACGTTATTCTCTTTCCGGCAAAGCTATTAGTAAGTCCCTGGCTTGCCCCGGTTCCTTGATCCAGTTGTTATGAGAGAACCATTGCATTGTCCCTCGTCCCGCTGCCAGGCCGCGTAGGGCGGAGCGCAGCGGAGCCCGGAGCGGCCTGGCAGCGGGTGGCGTACTCGGCAGGGGCCATGTAGCCCAATGCTCCGTGCGGCC
>PMYD01000034.1 GCA_003171335.1 Phycisphaerales bacterium | reverse complement strand
CTCGCTCTTCATAGGTGCCACCGTGCCGGCACTTGCGAACAACGGCCTCGTCCTCTATCGTGTCAGTAGTGGTCACAGGAGCCGCGCGTGATCGTTGTTTTGAACCTTTTTGACATCATTCCCGGCCGGCAAAAGCAATACGCCGAGTACCTCCGGCGGGTCCAGCCGATCCTGGACCGCGTGGGCGCCAAGGTGCTGCTGTACGGCCTGACGCGCCAGGTGTACAAAGGCCCCTGCACGCAGGCCTATTGCGGCATGATCGGCTACCAGAGCCTGGATGACCTGCGGCGGCTGAGCCACGATGCCGACTTTGTGGCCATCATGCCGCTGCGGGATAACTCCACCACGAACTACGCCCTGACCGCGATCGAAGGCTTTCCCACGATGATGGATGCGGTGAGGTACCTGGAGAATGGGGGTTCGCTGTAAATGATGTTGGTAAAAACCTTTATCCTCGAACGTCCAGGCGGATTTGCAAGCCGCGACCCCGAAATTTTCGGAGTCGAGCTTTCATTCACTTCGTGACCGTCAAGAACTGAATGCCTGCCAAGGACCCCCCGGGCATAGCACGACTCCGACATTGTCGGAGTAGATCTCTCGTTCAGTTCATTCCCGTCATGAACTGAATGCCTGCCAGGCCCCCCGGACAAAGCACCACTCCGACATTTTCGAGATGACCCCCCTCAGGACAGCTCAACTGGAGAAATTCTCCAGCCGACTCCAACTTTGTCGGAGTCGCCCCCCCTCAGGACGGCTCAAATGGAGAAATTCTCCAGTCGACTCCAACTTTGTCGGAGTCGAGCCTGACCACCCTCGAATCCCACAATGTCGGAGTCGCGCCATACTCCGAAGCCCGAAGGGCGCATGACCATTAGCCACGGGCGCAAGCCCGTGGAGACGGGCGCCCCCTGTGCAAGAGCCCGCATGGGCGATTGAAGGCCTCGGCATCGCACATGCCTCGTAGCGGATTGAACAAATGCTGGCGCTACCTTGGCTTGGGAGATTCAATCGCCCTGAAGGGCTCCAGAGAAAACGGGGGCATCTTCTTCCACGGGCTCGCGCCCGTGGCTAATGGTCAATCGCCCCTTGGGCTCTCTCGGATCAACTGCGGAAATTCCGCAGTTGGAAACCTGACCCCCCCGCGACTCCAACTTTGTCGGAGTGGCCCCCCCTCAGGACGGCCCAACTGGAGAAATTCTCCAGTCGACGACATTTTTGGAGCCGCCCCTTTCGTTCAGTTCATTCCCGTGATGAACTGAATGCACGCCAAGCCCCCTGGACAAAGGCGCGACTCCAAAATTTTTGGAGTCGCTAGTAGCCCAGGCCCCGCGGACCTACTACCTATTGTGGCTATGGAAGCGTCTTGGCGGTTTGGAGCCGCGACTCCGACTTTTTCGGTCTGCCGCGGTCAAACAGCAGCGTCGGCAGGCTCGTGACCAACGCGGCGGCATCGTACAGGCACTCCACCTCGCCGCGGCAGTTGTACCAGCAATCGCGGCAGGTGTTGCCCTGAGCGGCCGCACGCAGGCGGCGAAGGATGATGGGGCAAGGGTCGCGATGCAGGTTGGCGATGGGCGCGTGTTTGGCCTCGACGCAGATGGCGATGTCGCCGGTGGAGTCAATGTTGAAGAACGATCGCCCCGCCCGGCAGCCCGCCACGCCGCCGTGCAGGTGGCGGTCGAAGCGGCCGAGATAGTACGGGTTGGAGAGGAAATTGCGGTGCCGGCGGTGCAGGTCCAGCAAGCGCGGCGAGACGGGCCCATCGTTGTGCTCGAAGCGGCGCGAGCCGGTCTTGCGAAACCCGTAGCACTGGACCATGAAGTAGGCGTTGCGCTGCTGGGCCATTTCCAGCAGGGGCTCGATCTCGTCGATGTTGTCATCCATCAGCACGGCCAGCACGTTCACCCGCTGCCACTTGTGAATTCGTGCCGCCGAGAGCCACTCCACGGCCCGCCAGGCCTGCGCCCAGGCGCCGGGCATACCGCGACGCGCATCGTGCCGGGCGGCCGTCGCGTAGTCGATGCTCACCGAAGCGCCCCACAGGCCCGAGCGCATCAGGTCGGCCGCCAGGGTCGGGGTGACGAACCAGCCGTTAGTCGTCAGGAAAGGGAAATGGTAGCGGCCGACGGCCTCGACAACCTCGCACATGTCATTTCGCAGTAGCGGCTCACCGCCGGCCAGGCTGACCATGAGCGTGCCAAGGCCGGCTAGCTTGGCCGCCGCCTGGGCGTATTGGCCGGGCGTGGGCTCGGGGCGAGAGGCCAGCGGCTCCGACCAGTAATGACAGAAATGGCAGCGAAAATTACAGCGATAGGTCACCTGCCAGGCGCACCACACCGGATGGCGCGAGGCCCAGGCGCGAAACAGGCGCCACTTCTTCTCTGACGAGCTTTTGACGTCCATCCTTTAAAACCCGGCCTCCTCAGTATGATAGAACCGCACGCGGCCCGCTGGGTGATCCCGACGAGAATAAATTGCCAGTTGCGAATTGCAAATTGCAAATTGGCAGAAGGACGATGAAAAGCAACTCAGCATCCGCCGCGAGGACCGCTTTGCGGCCGTCAATTTGCAATTCGCAATTGGCAATCTGCAATCGTCCGCAGCGCTTACGTCTTGTCAAAACAAGACTTCTGATCTAAGATGGAACCATGCGCCTGCTGGTCGATGGCAATAATCTCATGTTTGCCCTGGCCGAGGTGGCCATCGATGCCGATCGCGCGGAGTTGCCTCGAATTCTGGCCAGGTTTGCCCAGCGCCAGGGCGTAGCGGCCACGGTGGTTTTTGACGGCCGGCCGCACCGGCCCCGCGGCGCTGAGGATGTGCCGCCGGAAGGGCCCGCCGGCGTCGAGATCTATTACAGCGGCACACGCACGGCGGATGAGGTGCTGGCCGAGCTGGTCGATGCCGACTCGGCGCCGCGGCAACTGATGGTGGTCAGTTCCGATCGGCAGGTTCAGAAGTACGCCCGGCGCCGCCGGTGCAAGGTTATCGACGCCCTGGACTTCGCGCGGCTGCTCAAGGCGCCGGCGGCGCCCAGGCGGCTGTCGGAGCCGCGGGACAAGATGCAAGGCTTGCGCAAAGGGCAAGTGGACAAGTGGCTTAAGGAGTTTGGTCTAGGATCGATTTCGAAAGATTCCGGGGAGAAATGACATGGCGGCCGCACGGCAGGAACGACGGGTGCATCGACGCTACGACCTGGCCTGTCCCATCACCATTCTCAACGGCTCGGCCAGCCCGCTGGAAAGCCGCAGCGAGAACATCTCCGATGGCGGGCTATACCTGACACTGCGTGCGGCGGACCTGGCGGATGACCCGCTGCCCCCCAAGCTGGCGATCAAGCTCATGGTGCCGCGCAGCACGCCCAACTCGTTCATGTACGAGGACGTCTCCGCGGAGGTCACGATTGTGCGGCAGTCGCCCTGCGACGATGGCCGGCGAGCCGGCCTGGCGCTACGATTCGTGCGGCCGGTGGTGCTGGATCTGGAGTAGGCGGGACAAGGGCAAGGGTGGACGGCAACTCGGGCGGCCACTCAGCCGAAGCGGCCGGTGACGTATTCTTCCGTCTGCTTGCGGACGGGGTTGGTGAAGATCACCTTGGTCTGATCGTACTCGATGAGTTCGCCCAGGCAGAAGAACGCCGTGCGATCGCTGATGCGCGCGGCCTGCTGCATGTTGTGCGTGACGATGACGATGGTGTACTCATCCTTGAGACTGATGATGAGTTCCTCGATCTTGGCCGTGGCGATGGGGTCCAGCGCCGAACACGGCTCATCCATCAGCAGCACATTGGGCTGCGTGGCCAGCGCGCGGGCCAGGCACAGCCGCTGCTGCTGACCGCCGGAAAGCCCCAACGCGGAGCGATCCAGGTAGTCCTTGACCTCTTCCCACAGCGCCGCGTGCCGCAGGCATTGCTCCACCTGCTCATCCAGCGCGCGGCCGTGCACGCCCTGAAGGCGCGGGCCGTACGCCACGTTCGCGTAGATGGTCTTGGGGAATGGGTTGGGCTTCTGGAAGACCATGCCCACCTGCTGGCGGAGGTTGGCCAGGTTGATCCGCCGATCGTACACGTTGACATCATTGACGCACAGCGTGCCCTCGGCGCGGGTGTTTGGAATCAGGTCATTCATCCGGTTGATGCTGCGCAGAAACGTGCTCTTGCCGCAGCCGGAGGGGCCGATGATGGCGGTGACCGCCCGGGGATAGATATCGAAGGTAATATCCTTCACCCCGGCGTGCGAGCCGTAATACAGACTGAAGCGATCGGCGCGAATGATGGCTGGCAACTGCTGTTCGGGGCCAGCCGCCTGGGGCACATAATTAGCCATTTTGACATCCGTCGTTTTCGCGGCCGTCCCTGCCGCCAGGACCTTCCGCTGCGGCATTTCATTCACTTCGATCATGGTCACTCTCCGCCTTGCGCCAAGGCCATCAGCCGCGCAGCCGGCGCGCGACCCTGCCGCGCAGGGCAATCGCCGCCGCGTTGAGCAGCAGCACGATGGCCACCAGCGTCACGACCATTCCGAACAGGTTGTGCGGGGCGAGCATGGCGATTCTGTCCCCGACGGCCATATCGTAACAGCCGTAGGACAACGTTCGCGTGGGCTGCGCCAGCGAGCGGGGCACGGGCCCGGAGGCCACGGCCACCGTGAACAGAATGGGCGCGGTCTCGCCGGCGGCCCGGCTCATGCTGAGGATCAATCCGGTCAGTATGCCCGGCAGCGCCGCCGGCAGCGTGACGGTCAGGAAGCAGTGCAGACGCCCGGCTCCCAAGGCCAGCGCCGCCTCGCGAAAGGCCCGGGGGACGGTGCGAATCGCCTCTTCGCTGGCGCGAATGACGACCGGCAGCACCAGCACTGCCAACGTCAGCGAGCCGGCGATGATGCTGGAATCCCGGCGCAGGCCGAATTTGGGCAACAGGTAGAGCATGAAGAACGCCTGTCCGAACAGGCCAAAGACGATGCTGGGCACGCCCGCCAGGGTGTTGATGCAGGTCCGCAGCGCCCGCGTCGAGTGCGTGTCCGGCGCGCATTCCACCAGGTAGGCGGCGGCGACCACGCCCAGGGGCAGGGCCACCACCACCGCCAGCACGGTCACCAGCAGCGTGCCGAGAGTCTCGGGACCGACGCCGCCGAAATAATGGCTGCTGACGTTGTCATCGGTGAAGAACCGCCCGTAGAAGGTCCACCGCGGGCCAAGCATGGCCGCCGCGTTCTGCTGCACGTAGGGAAACAGCTCGGCCAGCGGCGTGCCGGCAAACTGCTGCGCACGCGGCGTGAGCACCTTTTTTAGCGGCCTTCCGGGGCCCTGGCTGACCCACTGCTCGTCCCACAGGAGCTGATCGAGCTGCTGCTGGGCCTGGTCCCAGCGCGTGGCGCCGTAGCGCTGCATGGCCCCGCCCTCCGGCACCGGCTGGCCGGGCCGCGGGCCCAGCAAGCCCTTCATCGCCTCGCTGATCTTGGCCAGAGACTGGGCGTACTCCTCCCGCCGCGGCAGGTCGACGCTCGTGGCAATCCGGCGGTACTCGCGGGCGATATCGAAATAGGCCCCCGCCGCGGTATCTTTCAGGGCGGCATCCTGATCGTGCGCCAACACAGCATCCAGATGCGGCAGCGCCAAAGCGCCGTCGGGCGCATCCAGAGCCGCCAGCAGCTCATCGCGCAACATCCGGGACAAATCCCGCGCTGTCTCATACTGGTCCGGCGGCACCTCACGGTTGGTCAGTTGAGCGCCAAACTGCCGGTGAATCTGACGGATCCGGCTGACCAGTTCCGTCGTGTCCAGCCCGGCACTGAAGCGGTCCAGGATTTCATAGGCTTTCTGCCGGATCGGCGCCACCTGGGCCAGTTCGGCGTTCACGGCCGCACTGTCGCCATGGCCGAACTGCTCCATCTGCATCCGCCGAAATTCCACGGTGCCGCGAAAGACCACGGCGCTGGAGCCCCGCCAGATCATGGGCAGCAGAATGCCCGCCAGTGCGGCCACAATCAGCACCACCGCCAGAAGGGCCCCCACGGTGAAAAGCTTATCGGCGGTTTGGCGCAGCGCGTACTTCATGCGTGGGCCCCCGCGCTCTTCCGCGCCTTGGACAGCAGCCGCTCGGTCAGCAGGTTCAGCCCCAGCGAGAACACCAGCAGCACCAGGGCGACGGCGAACAGCGAGTGATAGTGGAGTGATCCGCGCGCGGTCTCGCCCATTTCCCCGGCCACGGTCGCGGTCAGGGTTCGCACGGATTGGGAGAGGTCCCACCAGGGCGCGGGGACCTGGCAGGCGTTGCCGGAGGCCATCCATACCAGCATCGTTTCGCCGATGGCCCGCATCATGCCCAGGACGATGGCGGCGATGACGCCGTTATGCGCCGCCGGCAGGACCACTTTGAGCAGCGTCTCGGCGCGCGTGGCGCCGCAGGCGTACGAGGCCTCGCGCAGCTCCCGGCCCACGGCCCAGATGGAGTCTTCCGCCACGCTGACGATGGTGGGTGTGGCCATCAGGGCCAGAACGAAGGAGGCATTCAAGGCGTTTGTGCCCGTGGGCAAACCCAGACGTTCTTGCATGAGCGGCGCCAGCACCTTCACCGCAAACACGCCGAAGGCCACCGAGGGAATCGCCGCCAGCAGCTCGATGACCGGCTTGACGCACTGGCGCACGGCGAAGGGCACGATATCGCTCAGCACGACCGCCGCCAGAATCCCAAGCGGCACCGCCAGGATCAGCGCGCCGACCGTAACGCTTACGGAGCCGTAAATGAGGGCCAGCATGCCAAACTGGGGCGCCGTCGCATCTTCCGGATACCAGTGCGTCGAGCTGGCCGCTTCGCCAAGCCCCCGCTCCTGGAAGAAGGGGATCGCCTCGCGTGCAATGAAGAAAAAGATCAGCAGCACCGCGACCACGGAGGCGCCGGCGACCAACAGCAGGGCCGCGCGGCCGGCCTTGGCCGCCAGCCAGCCAGCCCGGTCGGCACCGGGCGTAAGCAGCAGCGGCCGAGTAAACTCGGCCGCTGGCCCTTCGGATTGTATGGCCTGGCTCAAGTTTAGTAGCTGGTTACCGGTACAAAGCCCTTGGCCTCGATAATCTTCTGGCCCTGTTCGGTCAGATAGAACGTACAGAAGGCATGCTCGACGGACCCCAGCTTGGGGTACCCGTTGGTGAACAGGAAGAGCGGCCGGGTCATCGGATACGTGCCCGCCTGGACGGTCTTGCGGCTGGGCATCACGCCATCGATCGGCAGCGCCTTGACCTTCGTATCCACGAACCCCAGCCCCACGTAGCCGATGGCCCCGGCGGTGGTGGAAACGCGGGCGTGGGCCTGCGGATTGGCATTGACGTACTCGACCTTGTCAAACAGCTTGTCCTTGCCCATGACGAAATGGGTGAAGGTCTCGTAGGTTCCCGAGGATGTGTCGCGGCTGACGACGACGATGGGCGCATCCATTCCGCCCAGTTCTTTCCAGTTGGCGATCTTGCCGGTGTAAATGTCGTGCACCTGGGCGATCGTGAGGGCCTTGACCGGGTTGGACGGGTGAACAATCATGCACACGCCGTCCATCGCGATGGCGTGGGCCACGGGCATTTCGCCCTTCTCCACGGCCGACTTGAACTCTTCGGGCTTCATGAAGCGGCTCATGGTGGCGATCTGGCAGCGACCATCAATCAGCGCCGCCGCCCCGTCTCCGCTGCCCGTCTGCTTGCAGGTAATGGTGACATCGGGATGCAGCTTCTTGAAGGCTTCCACAAATTCCACGGCGATGGGCCCGACCGTGGTGGAGCCATCGATCTGAAGCGCGGCCTTGTCCATCGGGGCGGCCTTGGGCGCTGGGGCGGAAGCGGCGGCGGCGGGCGGCATGGAGGGCCTGGTCGTCTGCGCCTGCGCCCAGTAGGCCGTCACACCCAGAACCACAAATGCCGCTGCCAACGTTACGGCCAGACCGCGAGTAATCATCCTTAGTCTCCTTTGTGCTTTCCGTTGTCCAAAACGCTCCCGCGAGCGATTTTGGGGCTACTGCGCTAAAATGCGGTTGGCCTTGTGTTAAGATTGCGCTAGTTCGGCGCGGCAGACGTTGTGGCCTGTTCGACTGAGGCAGTAAAATCCCGAGCATGTCGAGGAAACGCATCATTATCGTCGAGGATGAACTCGACATGGCCGACCTGCTGGCCGCCCGCCTGCGCAAAGAGGGCTACCAGGTGGAGGTCTCCAACGATGGGGCCGATGGGCTGGAGATGATTCGCCTCTCGCCTCCTAGCCTGGTGCTGCTGGACATCATGCTGCCCACGATGTCCGGCACGGAGATCGCCGCCAAGCTGCGCGATGATCCGCGGACCGCCGGCGTGCCCATCATCATGCTGACGGCCAGGAGCGAGGAGAGCGACATCGTCGTGGGGCTGAAATTCGGCGCCGATGATTATGTCACCAAACCCTTCAGCATGTCGGTGCTGGTGGCCCGAATCGATGCGCTGCTGCGCCGTTCCACGGCGACAGCGCCGGCCGCCAAGGGCATGCTCAAGGCCGGCCCGCTGCTGATCGACCGCCAGCGGTACACGGTCCAGGCCGACGGCCAGCCGGTGGCACTGACCTTGACGGAATTTCGCATTCTGGCCGCCCTGGCCGTGGCCAACGGACGGGTGCTCAGCCGCAACCAGCTCATGGACCAGGCGATCGGCCTGGATGCGGTCGTCACCGACCGCACCATCGACGTGCACATCACCACGCTGCGCCGAAAGCTCGGCCGGGCCCGCCAGTGCATCCAGACCGTCCGCGGCGTGGGCTATAAATTCAGCGCCGGTGAGGCCGGGGATGTCCCATGAGGCTGCGCAGCACCTTCGCCCGGCTGCTCCTGGACAACCTGGTGGTGATGGCGATCACCCTGGTGGCCGTCGGGCTGCTGACGTACCGGCAGTTGGATGCGAATTACCAGGCCGAGTCCCGCCGCAGCCAGGACCGGCTGCTGCATTGGGCCGCCGCCCATTTCCAGGAGGCCTGGCCGCTGGAGGCCCCCCGCATCCAGGAAACCTGCCGGCTCTGGGGCGATGCCGCGACGCGGCTGACGGTGGTCGCCGCCGACGGCGCCGTCCTGGGCGACACCCAGGCCGATCCAGCGCAGATGGCCAACCACCGGACCAGCGACCGGCCGGAAATCATTGCCGCCCTGGCCGGCAAGGAGGGGCAGAGCATCCGCCGCAGCGAGACCGTGGGCGTTTTGTACCGCTACGCGGCCTTGCCCCTGGTGCACGAAGGCCAGGTCGTCGCGGCCGTTCGCCTGGCCGTACCGGTCAAGACCATCGCCGAGGGGGAATCGACGCTGAAGGATGCCATTATCTGGTCCGCCCTGGCCGGCACGGCGGCGGCGGCGCTGCTGGGCATCTTGACCACCTGGCGCTGGTATGCCCCGCTGCGGCGGATTACCCGGGCCGCCCGGCAAATCGCCTCGGGCGACCTGTCCAGCCGCTGGGACGTCGGCCGCCAGAGCCGCCTGGCCGACCTGGCCGCCGCCCTGGCCGAGATGCGCGACAGCCTGGGCAAATCGCTGGCCCAGATCGCCTCGCAGCATCAGGATTTTCAAACCGTGCTGGCGAATCTGCGCGAAGGTGTGATCGCTACCAACGCCGAGGGCCAAATCGTGCTTATCAACGAGGCGGCCAGCAAGCTGCTGCTGGTCGATCAGCCGCATTTAAAAGGCAAGCCCTTCGGCGCGGTCGTGCGCCATCCCGACCTGGTGGATCTCCATGACCGCGCGCGGGCCTCGACGACGCCCATCCGCCGCCAGTTCGAGACCTCGACGGATGCCGGCCGGCGGGTCGTCGAGGCGCACGGCGTGAAGGTGCCGCCGGGCCCCTCCCAGATCAGCCGCCTGCTGGTGCTGCGCGATGTGACCGACCTGGCGGAAATGGCGGCCATGAAGGCCCAATTCGTGGCCAACGCCTCGCACGAGCTGCGCACCCCGCTGGCGACGATTCGTGCGGCGGTGGATTCGCTCTCGGCCGTCGAGACCGACGATGCCGCCGGCCTGGCGAAGCTCAGGGTCATCCTCGACCGGCACGTCCGCCGCCTGGAGGAGATGACCAAGGACCTGCTCGACCTGCACATGGTCGAGTCGGCCAAGTTCCCGCTGCGCATGCAGCCCATGACCCTGGATGACCTGGCCGAGTGGGTCGGGTCGCAGTTTTGCGACCGCGCGAGCGAGAAAGGCCTCACGCTGATCGCCAAGGCCGAGGGCCCGGAGCATTCGTTCGCCTCCGACCGCAAACTGGTGGAACTGATCTTGCGCAACCTGGTGGAAAACGCGATCAAGTTCACGCCTGCCGGCGGCCGCATCGCCTGCGGTTTTGAAACCGGCGAGGCGGGCATCCTCATGCGCATCAGCGACACGGGCTGCGGCATTCGGCGCGAGGACCAGCCGCGGGTCTTCGAACGCTTCTACCAGACCGACGCGGCCCGCAGCGGCGACGCCAAGCTGCGCGGCACCGGCCTGGGCCTGGCCATCGTCAAGCACGCCGCCGAGCGCCTGGGGGCCAAGGTGGAACTTCAAAGCGACCTGGGACGCGGAACCACCGTCACGGTTTTACTGCCGCCGATGACGAATGCGGCCGTGAAGAGTTAATCTAGGGACGTCGCTGAATCTGCACGTCCATCATCCGTTGCGGCTGCAGCAGGACTACCGTGCGATTGCCGGCCCAAATCGCGCAAGCCACTGCGGCGTGCTGGCCAGTCCGCCCCAGTCGGCGGGGTCGTGGTTGGCCTCGAAGATCTTCCGCAGTGTCGGATCGTACGGCGCCAAAGCCGCCCAGAGCACGCCGGGGCTCTTGGCCCAGCGCTTGTCCGGCGCGCCGCCGTCAACCCGCTGGAAAGCGGCCCCGGTGACCTGCTGGTTCCACATGAAATCGCGGTTGGTGGCGATGAGCCGGGCGATATCTTCCTTCGTGAATACCAGGCCATGCTCGTACGCCGTCACGATGCCCTCCACGTCGATGCCGTAATACCCGCCGTTGGGATGAACGCCCACCCAGTGCTTGAGCGAGCCATCGGCCTTGGAATCCCACGGGCCGGCCGCATCCCAGTAGTTCCACACGAAATACTTGCCGTCCTTGCCCAGCCGCATGCGTGATTTCATCACGCTCCACCACTGGCTGGCCCGCTGGCGATAGATGGGCTTGCCCGTCACATCGTGCATGGCGATCAGCCAGCCGGCGATGAGGTTCTGCTTGTTGGCCGGCAACGTGAAGCCATCTTTGGTCCGTCGGTCGTAGCCGTCCGTCCAATGGCTGGCATTGGCCTCGGCGGCCGCCTCCAGCCCGAAGGGTGGTACGACCCACACGCCGCCAGCGGGAATCTCGCGCCAGGCGCCGCGATGGTCCCATTTCTCGAAGACCTGCTCGGAGAGCCCGATGTACTCCCGGGCCTTCTTGCCGTACTTATCTTTCAACGCCGGATTTTTGAGGATTTCGCCGGCCATCAGCACCATCGGCCGCAGCAGCATGGCCTCGCCCAGTTGGTTATCGGTGGTGAAGTTGGGCACAGCCTCTGTGCTGGCCCCGGCCGCCTTGGGCCAGCCGATGTAGCCATCGGGCTCCTTCACGCCGCGTTTGATGACCGCGTCGAACCAGTCGATCAGCCGGTCGATCCATTTCGCATCCCCGGTCGCCAGGTACCCGTAATAGAAACCGTTCACAAACGGGCTGACCAGCCAGCCGAGTTCCTCGCCCATTTCCTTGTCGCAATAGCGATTGCGGGAGTCGGCCAGGATGTTCTTCTGCCAGCGCGCTAACCAATCCTCGGCCATGGCCGCATCCATCTTTGGCAATGACGGTTGACTCACCGCCGGCGCGGAGGCAGTCTGCGCTCGGCCCTGCGCCGCGGCCAGACCCAAGCCAATGCAGAAACACACGAGAGGCACACGGCCAACATTAAATGCCATGACCTTGCCCTACCTTCAGATGTCACCCGATTCCCCGGTGCCACGGCTGTCCGCAGCCGTGGCACCCAGACTCCACAAATAAGCCGTCACTACTATGTGGCGTATGAAGCCACGCTGGACATTCTACTTCAACGTCAGCCGCTTGTACTTTCCGCGGCGGTGGGCGATGCGGTCGGGGTTTTCCTTGCGGATTTGCTCCTCGTACGCCTCGAAATTGCCCTCAAACCAGCGCGTGGCCCCATCGCCTTCCAGGATGAGCAGGTGCGTGCAGATGCGGTCCAGGAAGAACCGGTCGTGGCTGATAACCATAACGCAGCCGGGAAAATCGATGATCGCCTGCTCCAGCACACGCATGGTGTTCACGTCCAGGTCGTTGGTGGGCTCATCCAGCAGGATGAAGTTGCCCCCCCGCCGCAGCAGCTTGGCCAGGTGCACTCGGTTTCGCTCGCCGCCGGAAAGCTCGCCCACCTTTTTCTGCTGCTGCGTGCCGCGGAAGTTGAACCGCGAGACGTAGGCCCGCGAGTTCATGCTCGTTTTGCCCAGCTCGACGGTGGGCAGGCCATCGGTGATTTCCTCGAAGATGGTCTTGGCGGAATCTAGCGCATCGCGGTGCTGGTCCACGTACGACATGACGACCGAAGGCCCCGCCTCAATGCCGCCGCTATCGGGCTTCTCCTGGCCGATGATCATGCGGAAGAGCGTGGTCTTGCCCGTGCCGTTGGGACCGATCACGCCCACCACGGCCCCCCGCGGCAGGTCGAAATCGCAGTCCTTCAGCAATGTCAGGCCGTCGTAGCCCTTGCACAGCTTGTCCACGCGCAGCACGCGGTCGCCCAGGCGCGGGCCCGGGGCGATCTGGATGACGGCATCGCTGTCGTGGTCGATTGTGGCCGCCCCGGCCAGGGTTTCATAATCGCGGATGCGGGCCTGGCTCTTCTTGCGCCGGCCCTGTGTGCCGGCGTTGATCCACTCCAGCTCTCGCGCCAAAACCTTTTGCCGCTGGCTCTCGCGCTTCTCCTGGATGCGCAGGATGTCCGACTTCTGCTGCAGCCAGGAGGAGTAGTTGCCCTCGAAGGGCAAGCCGCGGGTGTTCTCCAGTTCGAGAATCCACTGGGTCACGTTGTCGAGAAAATACCGGTCGTGGGTGACGATGATCACCGTGCCCGTGTATTCGCGCAGCGCCGTCTCCAGCCAGGCCACCGTCTCGGCGTCGAGATGGTTCGTCGGCTCATCCAGCAGCAGCAAATCGGGCTTTCCCAGCAGCACCTTGCACAGCGCCACGCGCCGCCGCTCGCCGCCGGAGCAGGTTTTCAGCACCATATCATCCGGCGGCAGCACGAGGGCATCGCTGGCGATATCCATCATGCGTTCGATTTCCCAGCCGCTGCACGCGTCAATCTGCTCCTGGAGCTTGCCCATGTCCTCCAGCAGCTTGTCCATCTCGTCGCCGGCATCGCCGAGCTTATCGGAGATGGCGTTGTACCGGTCCAGCAGACTCTGGATGGGGCTCATGGCCTCGCGCAGGTGCTCGCGGACGGTTTTTTCCAGGTCGAGGATCGGCTCCTGGGCCACATACCCCACGCGCATGCCCTTGGCCAGCGTGGCCTCGCCGTGAAAATCCTTGTCCACGCCGGCCATGATCTTCAGCAGCGTGCTCTTGCCCGAGCCGTTCTCGCCCACGATGCCGATCTTGGCCCCGTAGAAAAACGACAGGCTGATGCCCTGCAGCACGGGCTTGTCGTCGAAGCTCTTGGAGACATCCAACATCGAAAACACAAACTGCGGCGCCATGGGCGTTCCTTATTGAAAGCCAAGTCTCTCTCGTTTCTCGGGATTGCCACGAATTATCTTCCCGGCGGCCGCAAACACTGAGTCAAAAAATCCCAAATCCCAAATCCCAAATTCCAAACAAGCTCCAAATTCCAAATCCCAAATCCCGCCAGCGGACCTCGCGCTGCTCCAGGCGGCGCCTTTGTTCCCCTTTGGAATTTGGTGCTTGGAATTTGTTTGGGATTTGGAATTTGGAATTTGGAATTTGGAATTTCTGCACACACGATGTTCATTATCCGCCACGGCCGCACCCGGAGATTGCCGCCCGTGCGGCCAGGTAGCCGCACATGCCGTGTACGCCCCCGCCCGGCGGCGTGGAGGCGGAGCAGAGATAGAGACCGGCCGCACCGGTGGCGTAGGGATTGAGCCGCACGGCCGGGCGAAAGAAAAGCTGCCGCCAGTTCATGGCCCCGCCGCTGATGTCGCCGCCGACATAGTTGGGGTTATAGGCCTCAAGCTCCACGGCACTGCGCGTGTGCCGGGCGAGAATGAGTTCGCTAAAGCCGGGGGCGAAGCGTTCGACTTGTCGCTCGATGCGGGCCGTCATGTCCGCGCTACTCCCGTTGGGCACGTGGCAATACGCCCAGGCGGTGTGTTTGCCGGCCGGCGCCCGCGTGGGATCAAAGAGGCTCTGCTGCGCCAGCAGAACAAACGGCCGCTCGGGCAGCTCGCCGCGCGCCACCTGCGCCTCGGCCGCGGCGATCTCCTCCAGCGTACTGCCCAGGTGCACCGTGCCCGCCCGGCGGCAGGCGGCGGCTTGCCAGTGAATCGCCCCGGCCAGCGCCCAGTCCACCTTGAAGACTCCCGGCCCGTAGCGGTATCGCGCCAACTGCCGGCGGTACAACCCGCTCAGCCGCCGGCCCGCCAGGCGCAATGCCTGCCGCGGCGTCACATCGAGAAAAACCAGCCGCGACGGCGGCAATTGGTCGAGATCCTGCACGGCCACACCCGCCACCGCCGCACCGCCGGCCGCCTCAAGACACGCCAGCAGCGCATCGGCCAGCACCTGCGAGCCGCCGCGCGGCATGGGCCAGCCGACGGCATGGCCGGCCATCGCCAGGACCAGCCCAAACGCCGCCGAGGGCGGCGCATCCAGGCTCAGGAAGGAATGGGCCGCCAAGCCCGCAAACAGGCCGCGGGCCCGCGAGCCGGCAAACCAGCTTTCCGCCAGGTGCCTCGCCGAGCGGGCCGCGCTAAACCCGAAGCGAGCCAGGCGGATCGGGTGGTGCGGCAGGTGCAGCGGCGCCAGGACCGCCGACAGAATCTCGTTCCAGCGGTCGACCAGCGGCCCCATCCGCCCGCGATACGCTGGGCCATCCTCGCCCAGCGTGGCGGCCGTGTCGGCGATGGAACGCTCCAGCACGGCGGCGGAGCCATCGTCAAAGGGATGGGCCAGGGGGCTATAAGGCTGGATCCAGGTCAATCCGAAGCGGCCCAGGTCGAGTTGGCTGAAAAACGGGGATGCGATTCCCAGCGGGTGAATCGCCGAGCATACATCGTGCGTGAAGCCCGGCAAGGTCAGTGCTGCCGACCGGCAGCCGCCGCCGAAGGTCGCGGCCTGCTCGACCACCAGGGTCTTGAGCCCCGCCTGGGCGCACGCGATGGCCGCCGCCAGACCGTTGGGGCCGGAGCCCACAACAATCACATCGGCCGGCGGCAGGCGCAGCGGCGCTACGGCGTCAGGGTCGGCCACGCAGGGGCTCCTTGAGAGCATCCTGCGACCATTGTACCGGCACAAGAGAAAGAGATGCGGCCGGTGCCACGGCTGTCTGCAGCCGTGCGCAGGAGCCGCCCGGGCGGAGCGAAGGTCGGGTGGAATCCCAGCGGACCATCATCTGCCGCAGCGCGCACAGCGCACGGGTGCGGACACCCGTGGCACCAGATACGCGCTGGGCGGGGTCGTCCCCTATCCCTTCGGCGGGCTGATGGTTCTACACGAACAGATACACGTACGCCCCAAACGCGACGGCCGCCAGGCCGGCGGCGGCGGCCAGCGACCACAGCAGGCTGCGCTTCCGCGCGGCGATGGCGAAGGTGCTGACGATCACACCCAACTGCGCCGCCAGCATGCCGAAGAAGAAGCGCTGGCTGCGCACGTGGTGCCGCTCGGCGGACAGGTTGCTCTTCCGCACCTGCACCTCGTACAGTTGGCCGATGGCCTGGTTCAGTTTGGCCTCCATGTCATACCGGGCGGCCATGTACCGCAGCCGCGCGGCGATGAACTCGCGGTTCGGGGCGGCGGCCACGTTCGGCACGGCCCCGCCGGCCAGCAGCGCCGCGCGGGCCTCCTGGAGCAGCGCTGTCTGACGGGCCAGCAGCGCCTCGATCTTCCCGATCACCTGCCCCACCGGCGCGGTGGCCGCATCGAACGCATCGGCGCGGGCCTTGGCGGCAGTGAGCGCCTCATCCAGCATCTTGTCATTCACCTTCGCCACGAGCGGCGCCACTTCCTTCTCGCCGGCCGGGCTGTTGATCGCGGCCATCGCCGCCTTGAGATTCGGATCGATACTCGGCTCGGGTCCGATCTCCGGCATCTGGGCCTGCTCTAAGGCGGTCAGGGCGGCGCCGGACGGGGGGGTCTCCAGCGCCGCCAGCAGTTCCGTCTTCACCTGCTCGGCCTCGGTCTTTCGCTGCGGCAGCGCCTGGGCATACTCGCCCAGCGCCTCATCCTGCGGGCGCGTGGCGGCGGCGAGCTGCGCGCTGGTGGAATCCAACTGCGCGGGCAGTTGCCCCACCGAGCGTTTGAGCAGCGCGGCGTTCAGCGGACCGATGTCGGCCGAGGTCGTCAGCAGATCGAGCGTGCCGCGCTGCGTGGCCGCGCGCAGCCGCTTGGCCTGGAAGAAGCTCCACTGATCGCCCGCCTTGGACTGCTGCTGGGCCGCCAGCGAGCGGTCGTACTGGGCCTTGGTCATCTCGCTGGAGGCCAGCCCCGCCAGCATCGTGGCCAGGACCGCCATCACAATCGGCGTGGCGCTGAGAATCTTGCCCCAGGGCGTCTGCGGAATGGTTGATTTCAGCTCGTCTGGAATCGTTACCTTCACGGTTGGTCCTCTCTGGCTGCGCGGGTCATCGAGTCATGGTAGGGGCAACGCCCGCACCTTGAAGAAAGGCAGCAGGGATGCAGGGGATACAGGGGATAAAGACAAAGGGAAAAACCAAAGCGTTAAGATCCCCGCCGTTTTCCGCTCTTCTTCTCCCTGCCTTCATCTCTGGCCTTTCCAGCTTGCCTTTCTCTTCTCACCTATCTCTTCTTGCCTTCTCCGGCCGTTTGCCTTCTTGCCTCTTCTTCTCTTGCCTTTATCCCCTGCATCCCTGCCATGCTTTTTTCTCTTACGGCGTTCGCCCGCCCCTGCTATCGCGCCGACCCCGTCGCCGGCGCGCTGGCGGCGGGCAGCGTAGCCGCGGGCATCGTAGCCGCCGTCGTCATCTGGCCGGCCGCGGGATCCTTGGGCGCCATTTGGCGATGCCGCACCCACCACGACTGGGGCAGAAAGCCGGGCATGGCTCGTTCAAACGCGCCGAAGAACCACAGCGACAACAGCAGCGGAATCACCACCACCGCGGCAAAGGCCTTGCCCTTCCAGTGCCGCTTGATGACGAACGGGTCCACCAGGTCGGCAATCGCCCCCAGCGGCAGCTTGGCCGTCGTGGTCAGCGAGCGGCCGAAGGGAATATTGATTTTGGCCTTGGAGTTGACGGCCCAGCCTGTGGCGTCGAGCAAGGGACCCAAATTGCGTTGGCGAAGCTTGAGGTACGCAATGAGCATGGAAGGCCCCGAGATGAGCAGCACCAGCGCCAGCAGGCCGGCAGGCATCCACAAGCGCAGGCCGAAGAAGGCCTGGAGCACGACCCCTAACGCCGCCGTCAGGCCGCCCACGGCCACGCCCAGGGCGGCCACGACGCCCACGTCGAACTTCGACTTGGTGGCCACCTGGGCCGGCGGCGTGCTGCCGGCCAGCGTGGCGGCGGCCGTCATCTGATTGGGGGTCGAGGCATCCGCCGCGGCGGCGTGCTTGGCCACCTGGTCCTCGACCCAGCGGATCACCCGCTTATACGGCGCCCAGAACGCCTGCTGGAAACTGATCGGGTTATCCACGATGCGGACGATCGTCGCATCCCAGTCCTGCCCCTTGCGGTCGTAGAACACGCCGTTGCGGCCGACCATCAGGTTGTCCGAATCGCCGGCGGTGAAGGCCGCCGCGATGGTCATCGTCTCGCTGGTCGCCTTGCGGACCACATCGCAGTAGGCCAGGTACATGCCGCTCAGGTGTGCCAGCGCCGCGTGCTTACCCACATCCAGCACGCGGATGCACAGCTCGCAGGCCCGCTGGTCGAGGTACAGCGTTCCGGCCTGGAAGGCCGCCAGGTCGCGCCGGCCGTAAAAATCGCGGAAGGCCACGAAATTGTTCAGCAGTTGGTACAGGTCGCGATTCAGCCGCACGAGCTTGTCCACCGCGGCGATGGCGCTGGCCTCGGGCTCCAGCGCCTGGTCGCGGGCGATCAGCTCGGTGAGCTTCTCCCGGTGGCCGCCGGCGAGGATCTCGCGAACGCGCGCCAGGCCCAGGTGCTCCACCATCGTCTTGGGCTTGAGGGCCAGCCAGCCCGACAGGTCCACGAAGCGTGCGCTGATTGTAGACCACTCCTGCTCGGTGATTTCGTCCTTCTCGCCCAGAAGCGGCCGCACCACCTTGTCGCGCCACAGCGCGATGGCGTCGGCCCAGGCAGGATTGACCCCCTTGATCAGGGGTAGCGCCCTGCTCGCCTCCACGCGGGCCAGCGGGAAGCCCGCCACCTCGGCCGCGGTGATCGTGAAATCCTTGGCGGCGATGGCCAGGTATTCCGACTCCTGGCGGTTCAAGGCCACCAGGGCCCGCGCATCGAAGGCCGCCAGCCGGCAGCGGGCGAAGAAGTCGTCGATCTTGGCCTTCACCGCCGCCAGGGCGTCGGCGGCGGCGAGCGTGTCCTGGCCTAAGGGCAGGATGTCCGCCGCCTTCTGCTCGGCGGTGGTCCACCAGTCGGAAAAGGCCTGCGACTCGGCGAAGAACTGGTTCACCTTGGCCTGGCTGACGCCGCCCTTGCCGCTGCGGTCGGTCTCGGCGCCCAGGCAGGTGATGATGTCGGCGATGACGGCCCGCGTGTCGCCCTCGGCGGCGTCCTCGGTGATGATGCCGTCCCCGTTAAAGATCGTCTGGGCGAAAATACGCTCGGTGCTGGTGGTGTCCTCGACGCCGATTTCGACCGCCTGCTTCTTGCCCAGGTTGTCGAGGATGTGCCGCGCCGAATGCAGCACGCGCTGGCCTTCCTCCGTCTGGTCGTTGATCGCCGCTAGAGGCAGCAGCGGCGAGGCGTGCAGCAAAACGTCGGGGTTCTTCAGCAGCTCGCACGCCCATTTCGTCGCCGCCAGGATCTCCGGCACGCGAATGCGGCCATCCTTGTCCGCGTCGATAAGCTCCAGCGTGCGGACATCCAGCTCCAGCCCCTGGGTGGGACAGGACAGCGCCGCCCACAGCTTCTGGTCGAGCTGGTCCAGCGCCAAAAGGTCCCGCCCGCTGTCCAGGCGGACCTGGCAGAACCCGCCGGCGCGGAAGAATTTCCAGATATGGTCCGCCGGCCGAACGGCGCTGTCTGCATTGTCCATCAAGCCGGACTCCTTGACACTACGGGGATGGAACGAAACGGCCACGGTTGAGGCAGCGATCATACCGAATGGCCAGCAGCCGCCGCAATAGGGCCGGCCCAGGCGAAGCTCATCCGCCATCACACATCACGACCGACACGGTGTGGCACAGCCGCCCTCGGCTGTGCCGGATTCCGAAGGGACATGCTATCAGCCGAACCTGCAGCGCGTGTGCAGCAAAGCTGCACACCCTATCGCCCAATCGCCACGGCCTCCTGGATGGCGCGAATGACGGCGGCGGGGTAAACGCCCAGCCACAGCAGCAAAATCACCAGCACGGCGATGGCCAGGCGCGCCAGGCGAGGCATGGCGACTGCCGCCGGCAGCGCGGGCGGGGCGGCCGGCTGGGCGTAGGCGGCGGCGATGAACCGCAGATAGTAGAAGAGTGAAATCGTGCTGGAGATGACCAGCGCGGCGACGAGCACCCACAGGTGTGCGCCGACGCCCGCCGCCAGCAGGTAAAACTTTCCCACAAAGCCGGCCGTCAGCGGCAATCCCGCCAGCGACAGCAGCATGCCGGCGAAGACCGCCGCCAGCAGCGGGTGGGCGCGGGAAAGGCCGATATAATCTTCCAGCCGGTCGGCGTCACGTTCCGTCCCCGATAATACGATCATCACGGCGAAGACCCCGAGCGTCGTGATAATGTACGCCGCCAGGTAGAACCCGACGGCTGTCCGGCCCAGCGTGCCGGCCGCCAGGAAGGCCACCAGCAGATAGCCCATGTGGGCGATGGAGGAGTAGGCCAGCAGACGCTTCAGGTTCGATTGCCGCAGGGCCAGCAGGTTTCCGGCGAACATCGTGATCACCGCCGCCGCCGCCAGCGTGGCCTGGAACGGCGGGTTGGATTGGATGTCCATCGCCGCCGCCAGGCGGACCAGCAGGGCGAAGATGGCGCCCTTGGAGACGGTGGCCGCGTACGCCGCCGTGGGCGCGGGGGCGCCCTCGTACACGTCGGCGGCCCACAGGTGGAAGGGCGCCAGGGCCAGCTTGAAGCCGATGCCCACCAGGATCATCGCCACGCCGGCCAGCGTCAGCACATCCAGGGCGCCGGCCAATTTCGCGGCCGCCGCGGCCATGTCGAGCGTGCCGGTTCGGGCGTACACCAGCGCCATGCCAAAGAGCAGCACGGCCGATGAGCCGCCGGCCAAAACGAGGTACTTGATGCCCGCCTCGACGGCCGCCTGGCGGTCGCGCTCGTAGGCGATCATGGCGTAGAGCGAGCCGGAGAGAATTTCCAGCCCCAGGAAGAACGAGGCGAAATGTACCGCCATCGTCAGCGTGACCGAGCCGGCCGCCGCCAGGAGCAGCAGGATGTAGAACTCCTCGCTGATGACGGTGCGGCGGCGGTTCCAGTAGCCGTGGGAAAGCACGGCCACGAAGAGCGAGGCGGCCAGGATCAGGCCGCTGAAGAAGACCGAGAAGCCGTCCAGCCTCAAAAGCGGGGTGATGGGCGTGGCCACGGTCGGCCCTAAGGCCAGGCTGAGGATCGCCGCCGCCAGAGACCCGACGGCCACGGCCACCGTAAAGGCGTGGTTTCGCCGCACGGCCAGGCCCAGCATGATGGCGACGGCGGCGCCCACCAGGATGATGAGCGGCAGCAGGGCGCGGATCTGCTCCAGCGTCATCGCCGGCCCCCTTTCGGGACGGCCAGGGCCATCACGTCCGGAAATTCCGGACGTGCTAACTCGCACACTACCGGCACGTCCGGAAATTCCGGACGTGCTAGCCCGCACACAGGCCTGACGCCAGCGGTCCTTGCCACCGGCACGTCCGGAAATTCCGGACGTGACACGTGGTCGAATCGACCACGCCAGGGGGCTGACAGCGGGACGGGCAAGCAACCATCGAACGACATAAGCCGTGTGCCTGAGGTCAATTGTAATCTGAAGCGCGATCCCTCTTCGCTTCTCGGGGTCAATTCTCGGGATTCCCTAGGCGCACCCTCAATCCCAGCCTTCAGCGCGCTCAACTGAGGAATTTCCTCAGTTGACTCCGACTTTGTCGGAGTCGACTCCATAAATTTTGGAGTCGCGCCCTCAATCCGAGCCCTCGGCACGCCCAACTGGAGAATTTCTCCAGTTGACTCCGACTTTGTCGGAATCGACTCCATAAATTTTGGAGTCGCGCCCTCAATCCGAACCCCTAGCATTCTCAACTGGAGAATTTCTCCAGTTGACTCCGACAATGTCGGAGTCCACTCCATAAATTTTGGAGTCGCGCCCTTGATCCGAGCACCCGGCGTGCTCAACTGCGGAATTTCCGCAGTTGCCGTAACTTGCGTCCCGGCAACATATTCCATCGCTGCCCGGGACGTCTCCAGCACGGCCTGCGGGAAGAGCCCCAGCCACAGCAGCACCGCCACCATCGCCAGCAGGACCAGCGACTCGTGCGGCCGCAGGTCCTCCATGGCCGGCGGCTCGGCGGACGGGCCGAAGAAGACCCGTTGGATCAGCCAGAGCGAATAAATCGTCGCCGCCACCAGGCCGGCGGTCGCCACAGCCGTCAGTGCCACATTCACCTTGAACGCCCCCAGCAGCACCAGGAATTCGCCGATGAAATTCCCCAGCCCCGGCAGCCCCAGCGAGGCCATGGCGAACACCATCGCCGCCGCACCCATTTTTGGCGCGACGGCCCACAGGCCGCCCATGCGGCCCATCTCGCGCGTGCCCAGGCGGTCCTGGAGCAGGCCGGCGATGATGAACAGGGCGCCGGTGCTCAGCCCGTGGCAGAGCATCTGCATGACCGCCCCCTGCAGGGCCAGCACGTTGAACGAATACACCCCCAGCAGCACGAAGCCCAGGTGGCTGATGCTCGTGTAGGCGACCAGCCGCTTCAGATCGCTCTGGGCAAAGGCGAGCACCGCGCCGTAAAGAATGCCCGCCACGCCCAGCGCCATCGCCACCGGCGCGAACTGGCGCGCCGCCTCGGGAAACAGCGGCACGGCGAAACGCAAGAGGCCGTACGCCCCGGTCTTCAGGAGCAGCCCGGCCAGGATGACGCTGCCGGCGGTCGGCGCCTGCGTGTGCGCCGCGGGGAGCCACGGGTGCAGGCCGAAGGCCGGCAGCTTCACGGCAAAGCCCAGGAAGAAGCCCAGCATCATGAGCATCGCCGCGGCCGGCGCCAGGTTCGTCCTGGCGAGATCCGCCAGGTCGAAACTGTACTGGCCCGTCTGGGAGGCGTGCGCGAAATACAGGGCCAGAATACCCAGCAGCATCGCCAGGCCGCCAAACTGCGTGAACAGGAAGAACTTCACCGCCGCCCGGTGGCGGTCCTCATGGCCCCACAGGTCGATGAGGAAGTACATGGGAATAAGCATCAGCTCCCAGAAGAAATAGAACGCGAACAGGTCCACCGCCAGGAACACGCCGACCACGCCGGCCAGGACGAGCATCAGGTGCAGGTGGAAGTGACCCACGCGCTGCGTGATTTCGCGCCAGGAGACGACCACGCTGGACAGGCCCAGGAAGGCCGTCAGCAGCACCATCAGCAGGCTCAGGCCATCCATCGCCAGGTGGAGGCGAATGCCCAAGGGGGCGATCCACGGCCAGTTCAGTTCGACGAGCCACGCGCCCGGCGCGCCCACAGCGCCCAGGCGGCCGTAATAGATCCACGCCCCCACCGCCAGAACCAGTTCAACCGCCATCGCGGCCAGGGCCAGGGCGCGCACGGCGGTAGCGCCGCGCCGGCTCACCGGCACGGCCGCGAGCGCCGCTACAAGCGGAACCAGGATTAAGAATGCCAGAATCGTAGCAGCACCATGAGCGCGATGAACAGGATAGTCCCCAGCGCCACGCCCGTGGCGTACTGGCGCGTGCGGCCGGTCTGGCTGCCGGACATCATGCCGTGCAGCGCGACAGTGGCCTGTCCAATCGCCTCGTAAAAGGAGTCCACAATATCGGACCTGTTCACCCGCGCGATCCACAGCCACGGGCGGACGAAGAGCCGGTCGTACAGCGCATCAAAGCCCCAGCCCGCCGCCAGCAGGCGGTGCAGGGCGGATTCGGTTTCGCCGGCCGGCGCGGGCCGGCGGCGCAGGTAGAGCGCCGCGGCGATGGCCAGGCCCAGCCACGAGGCGGCGATGGCGCCGAGGGCGACGTGCGAGATGGCCGCCTCGCCCGCCGCCGGGGCGACCGAAGAACCGCCCTGGACGAATTGGACGAGCCCCGGCCAGTTCGCATTTTGACCCGCCAGGCCCGCCACGCCGCCAAACGCGGCCACCAGGGCCAGCAGGACCAGCGGGATCGACTCGGGCAGGCGGTTGGTCCGCTCGGCCTGCATCTTCGCCGGCCCGAAGAAGGTCAGGAACACCATGCGGAACGTATAGATGGATGTCACGATCACGCCCAGCAGGCCCGCGGCCAGGGCAGTCTTGCCGCCGGGTACCGCGTGCAGCAGCGTGAGAATGGTGTCCTTGCTGTACGAGCCGGCGGTGAGGATCGGCAGCGCCGCCGAGAGCGACAGCGCGCCGGCGAGAAAAGTCCAGAAGACCAGCGGCAGTTGCTTGCGCAAGCCGCCCATGCGGAACATGTCGTGCTCATCGCCCAGCCGCTGAATGACCACGCCGGCGGCCAGGAAGAGCAGCGCCTTGAAAAACGCATGGCTGGCGAAATGCAGAATCGCCGCCCCCCAGGCCCCAATCCCTAATGCCATGAACATGTAGCCGATCTGGCTGATCGTCGAGTACGCCAGCACGCGCTTGATGTCGTGCTGGGCCAGTGCGCTGAACGCCGCCAGCAGCATGGTGGCGGCGCCGATGACCACGATCACGCCCTGCACCACCGGCGCCAGCGCGAACAGCGCGTTCATGCGCGCGATCAGGTACACGCCGGCCGTCACCATCGTGGCGGCGTGAATGAGCGCGCTGACGGGCGAGGGACCCGCCATAGCATCCGGCAGCCAGGTTTGCAGCGGAAGCTGCGCGGACTTGCCCACCGCCCCACCGAGGAGCAGCGCCGCCGCCGCCACCGCCAGGCCGCAGCCCGCGGGCCACTGCTGGGGTGCGCGCTGCGAGATCTGCGAAATATCCAGCGTGCCCAGCGACCAGAAGATGAGGAAGAGGCCCACCGCCATGGCCGCATCGCCCACGCGGGTGATGATGAACGCCTTCATGGCCGCATGGCCGTTGGCCGGAATGCGGTACCAAAAGCCGATCAGCAGGTAGCTGCACAGGCCCACACCTTCCCAGCCCAGGTACAGCAGCAGCAGGTTATCGGCCAGGACCAGGATGAGCATGCTGGAGACAAACAGGTTCATGTATGCGAAGAACCGGCCGTAGCCTTCCTCATTCTCCATGTGCGTGCTGGAGAACAGGTGAATGAGGAACGCCACCACCGTCACCACGACGATCATCACCAGCGACAAGGCATCGAGGTGCAGGCCGATCACCGGCGCAAAGTCGCCGATACGGATCCACGTCCACAGGGTCTGGCTATATACGCCGTTTGGCGGACGATGGGCGAAGTAGCCGGCGGCGACGAGGAGCGTTACGACCATGCTGGCCGCCACGGAGCCCACGCCGATCCACGCCACGAGGCGCTTACTCAGCGCGCGGCCCGCCACCAGGGCTACAAAGCCCGCCAACGGCAGCGCCGGGATGAGCCACAGCAGCTCGATGGTTGATCATCCTTTCATGGAACTGGCCGCATCCAGGTCCAGCGTCCGCAGGTGATGGTACATTTGCAGCACGAGCGCCAGCCCCACCGCCACTTCCACCGCGGCCATGGTGATGATGAACAGGTACATCACCTGCCCGTCGGCCTGCTTCCAGTGTGCGGCGGCGGCGATGAACGCCAGGCCGGCCCCGTTCAGCATGATCTCGATCGACAGCAGCGTGAACATGATGTTCCGCCGCACCAGCAGGCCCGTCAGCCCCAGCCCCAGCAGGATGGCGGCGACGATCATGGCGTGCATCATGGGCACTGTGGTCATCTTGGTTGCTCCTCCTTGGGCGATTTGTCCTCACGGCGGCCGCGCGCCAGGTGATACGTGCCCACCAGCCCCGCCAGCAGCAGCAGCGAGGCCAGTTCCACGCCCAGCACGTACGGCCCGAACGCCGCCAGGCCCACCTGCTCCGGCGGCACCTCGACGGGGGCCGCGCTATGCTTCCAGCCCGCCGCCAGCACGTACACCAGCTCAGCCACGAGCACCCCCGCCAGCACGGCCGGCCCGGCCAGCCGCGAGGGCCGCAGCCAGGCCTGTTCGGGACCGCGCACATCCACGCCCAGGTTGATCATCATCATCACGAACAGGAACAGCACCATGATGGCCCCGGCGTAAATGATCACCTGGAGCATGGCCACGAAGGGCGCGCCCATCACGTAGAACATCGCCGCCACCGCCAGCAGCGAGACGATGAAGTACAAAAGCGCGTGCACCGCCCGGCGGCTGACGATCACCAGGATCGTCGAAAGCACTGCCACAGCGGCCGAGATGTAGAAGGTTGCGTTCATTTTTTCCTTTTGTGGCACGGGCATCTTGCCCGTGAGTCGCACGGGCGTCTCGCCCGTGTTTCCGGCCGTTTCCTTTCTTTCGCCACGACGAAACGCACCTTGCCACTCCTACGGCAGCAGCCCCCGCACATCGACCGGCGGCCGCTCGTTTAGGCCCTGGCCCTTGCCCTTATCCTTGATGCTCACGGCGGCGACCTGGTAGAAGTCGTAGTCCTTGTATTTGCCTTCACCGTCGATCAACAGGTCCTCCTTCTCATACACCATGCCCGGCCGCTGGTACTCGCTCATCTCGTAGTCCGGCGTGAGCTGAATGGCGTAGGTCGGGCAGGCCTCCTCGCAGTAGCCGCAGAAGATGCAGCGCGAGAAATTGATGCGGAAGAATTCCGGGTACCGCCTTCCATGCTCATCCTGCGTGGCCCCAAGCGCGATGCAACCCACCGGGCAGGCCGCCGCGCACAGGTAGCACGCCACGCAGCGCTCGTTGCCTTTCTTGTCGCGCGAGAGAATGATCCGCCCGCGCCAGCGCGGCGGCAGGTACCGCCGCTGTTCGGGATACTGCACCGTGTAGCGGCGGCGAAAGCCGTGCAGGAAAACCTGAAAGAGCGTGCGGATGGCGGTAAACATTCAGCGCGCTCCTTCGCGGGCCAGCACGATCGCGCCGGTCACCAGCAGATTGGCCAGCGACAGCGGCAGCATGATCTTCCAGCCCATGGCCATGAGCTGGTCGTACCGCGGCCGCGGCAGCGAGCCGCGAACCAGGATGAACAGGCACACTAAGAGCACGGTTTTCAGAATGAACCACACTAAGGGCGGCAGCACCGGTCCCAACCAGCCGCCCAGGAACAGCGTCGTCACGAGCGAGGAGAACAGCGTCACGCCCACGTATTCGCCCAGGAAGAAGCTGGCGAATTTCATGCCGGAATACTCGGTGTGATAGCCGGCCACCAACTCATTCTCCGCCTCGGGCAGGTCGTAGGGAATCCGCCGCGTCTCGGCCAGGCCGGCGATGAAGAACACCACCAGCCCCAGGAACTGCGGCAGGGCGAACCACAGCCGCTGCTGCGCCAGGACGATGTCGCCCAGGCGGAACGAGCCCACCTGGATGACCACGCCCATCAGCGACAGGCCCATGAAGACCTCGTAGCTGACCATCTGGCTGATGGCGCGCATGGAGCCCAGGAGCGAATACTTGTCGTTGCTCGACCAGCCGGCCAGGGCCACGCTGTACACGGACATGGAGGACATCGCCAGGAAGAAGAGCAACCCCACGTTCACATCGGCCACCGCCAGGCCCGGCGCGAAGGGCACCACGGCGAAGGCGGTCATCGTGGCCACGAGAATGACGCCGGGGGCGATCTGGAAGACGGCCTTGTCGGCGAAGGGCGGAATCCAGTCTTCCTTGGCGAGGATCTTGACGATATCCGCCACCACCTGCCCCAGGCCCAGCGGCCCCACGCGGTTAGGGCCGTAGCGGTCCTGCCACAGAGCCAGCAGCCGCCGCTCGCCCCAGATGAGCATCGAGGCGACCGTCAGCAGCGCGGCCAGAAGGATCACGATCGTCAGCAGGTGGAAGAGGATGGGGTTCATGAGCCGCCTCCCCCACGTTGACCGCCGGCCGGCGCGGCCGCGATTGTGCCCCACGCCGGCAGGTCCAGGCCTTCGAAGGGCGCGATTCCCGCCGGCACGGCCGCCAGACTTGCGGCAAGGGTGGAATCGAGAATCACGCTCAGCCGCAGCGAGGCGCCGGCCAGTGAGAGGACCACTTCCTGATCCGCGCCGGCAATACCCGCTGCGGCCGCATCGGCCCCATTGAGCGCGATGTACGGCTTGGGGCACAGGCTGGCGACAGGCGCACTGGCGGCGCTGAGGGGCTCCGAGCCGTAAATATGGTGATGTGGCACGACCAGGAACTGCTGGGGCCGGCGGGCGAAGGGCGACACGAAATCCTTGAAATACGGGCTCTGCGGGTACGGCTTGGGGGCGATGAGCCGCTGACCCGGGTCGCCATCGTGCAGGGGACCGCCCACTTCGATCTGGAACTTATTGAGGGCCGCGAGGCTGTTCCAGCCTGGCGCCCAATATCGCGGGATGAGCGCTGAGGGCGGTTCGAGCGGCGTGCCTTCCATGGAGAAGGCCAGCGCGGAATCCGCATCCTCCGGCGGCGGCGGCTCAAAGACGGTCTGGTCGGCCGTCTCGGCGGTGCGGCCGCTGTAGCGGTGCGGCTGGCGGCCGATCTTCTGGCCCACCTGGCGAAAACTGGCCGGCGGCGCCAGGGCGGGCACATCCTTGAAGATCGCAAACTCGCTCGCCAGCGCCGCCACGATGGCGTCAAAGTTCGGCCAGGGCGATGCCTCGCCGCGGCCCGAGGCGACCCACAACTCGCCCATCCAGCGCCAGCTTTCCTGCACCGCCGCCGGCGGCGGCAGCACCTTGTAAAACCGCTGGGCCCGCCCCTCATTGTTGATGAGCGTGCCCTCGGCCTCGGCAAACGTGGCGGCCGGCAGCACGCAATGCGCCCGCTGCGTGGTGGCCTGTTCGAGATGATCGACGGCAATCACGCACCGCGCCAACGACAGCAGCTCCTCGAAATCGTTTTCGGGCATGTGGCGGCGCAGGTCGTTTTCCACGATCAGCACCGTGTCCGCCTGGCCCGACCGCAGGAGCTCCAGTGCCGCCGTCAGATCGCCGCCGCCGAGCATGGCGGCCCCCAGGCTGTTGCACGACTCGGCGGCGTAGCATAGACGGGCATCCTTGCCGGCCCGCGTCAGCGCCCAGGCGGCGTTGGCCGCCGCGTGAATCAGTTCGACGCTGCCCAGGCTCGGACCCGACACGATCAGCGGCCGCTTGGCGGCCTTGAGAACCTCGGCCACGGGGTGGGCGAAGGAGAAGGCATCATCCGGCAGCCGGCTGACTTCCGGTGCGGTTGGATCGACCAGGTGGGCGATGGCCAGGCCGATCCGGGCCAGGTCATCCGGGGCCGCGCGATAAATCTGGCGGGCCAGCCCATCCAGCCGCGTGGCGCCGGTGGCGGCGATGAAGATCGGGCCGATCTGGTCCTGCGTGATCAGGCGGGCGACGAGATCCAGCCAGAAGGGCACATTCAGCCTGGCCACCTCTTCCAGCGGCTGGTTCCGCGAGGCCTGGCGAATCGCCAGACCCAGCATGGGGGCGGTGTTCAAGACATCCTCGCCCAGCAGCAGCACCGCATCGCACGTCTCCACCTCATGGAGTGACACCGTCGGCGTAGGCCCGCGCTGCAGGCAATCGAGAATGGCCTCCGATATCGCTGACTTTTGGGCCGACTCGCCCTGGAAGTAATGCTCCGCGCCCACCAGCTTCCGCAGCGCGAAATTCGTCTCCAGAGATGCCCGCGGCGAACCGATGCCGATGGCTTTGCCGCGCTGTAGCGCTTGGCCGACAAAGGCCAGGGCCTGCGCTTTGGCGACTGGGGCCAGCGAGCCATCCTCCTGGCGCAGGCGGGGCTGAAGGATGCGGCGGTCGCTGTTGACGAACTCGTAGCCGTACCGTCCCCGGTCGCACAGGAAGTAGCCGTTCACCTGGCTGTTGAAGCGGCTGTAAACTCGGCGCAGTTGGCCGTACCGCGCGCCGGGAATCGTGTTGCAGCCCAGGCCGCAGTGCACGCAGATGGAGGGCCCGGTGGTCAGGTCCCACTTGCGGGTGTAATGCTGGGCCAGCGACTTATCGGTAAAGACGCCCGTGGGGCAGACCTCCACAAGATTGCCGGCGAATTCGCTCTGGAGCGTGCCGCTCTGGGCGCGGCCGAAGTACACGCCGTCGTGCCAGCCGAAGACGCCGAAATCGCGGCCGCCGGCGTAATCGCAGTAGAAGCGCTGGCAGCGATAGCACTGGATGCAGCGATTCATCTCGTGGGCGACGAAGGGCCCGAGATCCTGGTTCACGTGCGTGCGCTTGGGGAAGCGCGTCCGTCGCTGCACGTGGCCGGTCATCACGGTCATGTCCTGGAGGTGGCACTCGCCGCCTTCATCGCAGACCGGGCAATCGTGCGGGTGGTTGAGCATGAGCCACTCGATAACCCGCGCGCGGAAATGTACCGCCTCGGGGTCGTCGATGGAGATGCGCATGCCGTCGGCCACGGGCACCACGCAGGACATCAGCAGCGTGCCCCTGGTGTCCTCGGGGCCTTTAAACACCTTCACCGCGCATTGCCGGCAGGCCCCCACCGACTTGATGGCCGGGTGCCAGCAGAAATACGGCACGTTGAAGCCCAGCGACAGGCAGGCCTCCAGCAGATTGATGCCGGCCTTCACGCGGTAGGGCTCATTATGGATGTAGATCGTCAGCATGCATCAGCTCCAGGGGCACCGACGGTTGATGACATGCCGGCGGAAATCGTCGTGGAAATACTTCAGCGCGCTGCGCAGCGGGTCGACCGCCCCCGGCGCCAGGGCGCAGAACGTCCTGCCTAACAGCAGCAAATCGCAGTGCTCCTGGAGAATATGCAGGTCCTCCTGGCGGCCCTGGCCCTTCTCCAGCGCCTCCAGCATGGCGGCGATCCAGGGCAGGCCCTCGCGGCAGGGCGTGCACCAGCCGCACGATTCGCGGGCGAAGAAGATCTCCAGGCTCAGCATCATACCCACCGGGCAGACCGTATCATCCAGCACGACCAGCGTGCCCGTACCCAGCCGGCTGCCGTGGGCCTGGAGGCTCATGAAGTCCATCGGGGCGTCGAGGTGATCTTCCAGCAGGAAGGCCGTCGATGCGCCGCCGGGCAGGCAGCCGCGGAATCGGCAGCCGTCGGGAACCCCGCCGGCGTGCTCGAAGATGATCTCGCGCGCCGAGGTGCCCATGGGCAGTTCCCACAGGCCGGGGGTCTTGACGCGGCCCGAAGCGCCATAGATTTTCGTGCCGCCATCCTCCGTGCGGCTGAGCGACCGGAAATAATGCGCGCCCTCGCGCAGAATGTGCGGCACGCAGCAGATGGTTTCCACGTTATTGAACGCCGTGGGCTTGCCCCACACGCCCACCACCGGCGGGTGCGGCGGCTTGAAGCGCGGGATGGCGCGCTTACCCTCCAGGGCGTTGAGCGTGGCCGTCTCCTCGCCGCACATGTACCGGCCGGCCGAGGTGTGCACGTGCAGGTCGAGGCCAAAGTCGCTGCCCAGGATCTTTTGGCCCAGGTAGCCCGCCTGGTACGCCTCGGCGATGGCCTGCTTCATCACCTCGTTGCTCTGGCGGTATTCCCCGCGGATGAACAGGTACGCCACGGAGGCGTACACGGCGTACGAGCCGATGATCATGCCCTCGATCAACTGGTGCGGATCGCCCTCCATGAGCAGGCGGTCCTTCATCGTGCCGGGCTCCATCTCGTCGGCGTTCACGACGAAGTACCGCGGCTGGCGCGCCAGATCCGTGGGTATGAGGCCCCACTTTTTGGCCGTGGGGAAGCCCGCGCCGCCGCGGCCCTTGAGATTGGAATGGGCCACCTGCTCGATCACCTGGTGGCGCGAGAGCTGCAGCGCCGCGCGCAGGCCCTGGTAGCCGCCGGCCGCCACGTACTCCTGCAGGCTCACGGCTCGCCCATCGCTGCGCATCCGCGATGTCAGGGGCTTATCCTCAATCATGGTCACTCGTGCTTGCCCAGAATTTCATCAATCCGTGCGGCCGTGAGATGGCCGTACGTCTCGTTGTCGATCATCATCGCCGGGGCCTGCTCGCACAGGCCCAGGCAGGCGTTGGGCAGCAGCGTGAAGCGCCCATCGGCGGTGGTCTGGCCCAGGGCGATGCCCAGCTTTTTCTTCAGGTGGTCCAGCAGCTTCTCGTAGCCGGTCAAGTAGCAACTGACACTGTCGCAGATAAGGATCACATGCCGGCCGACCGGCTGGCGGAAGATGAGGTTGTAAAACGTGGCGATAGAGTCGACCTCATCGAACGACAGGCCCAGGTAGTCCGCCACATCGCGCAGCGACTCATCATCCACCCAGCCGCGCCGGGCCTGCACGGCCTTGAGCGCCTCGGCCACGACGGCGCGGCGCTGCGGGTAGTGCCGCGCCTCGGCGTCGATCTCCTTTTTCACTTCATCGCTCAGCATGATCGATCCCATTTCGTGGCACGGGCGTCTCGCCCGTGTTTCCGGCAGTTTCTTTTTCTTCGCCACGGGCCCGACGCCCGTGGAACTCATGGGCGAGACGCCCATGCCACGCCTTCCTCACCGATCCACATCCGCCAGCACGTAATCGATGCTGCCCAGGATGGCGATCAGATCGGGCACCTGGAGGCGCCGACACATCATCGGCAGCATCTGAATGTGCGGAAAGGAGGGGGTTCTTATCCGCGTGCGGTACGACATCGTGCCGCCATCGCTGATGAGGTAGTACGTGTTGTTGCCTTTGGAACCTTCCACGCCCACCGCCGCCTCGCCGGCGGGGATCACCGGGCCCCAGCTCACGCCCAGGAAGTGGGTGATGAGCGTCTCGATATCCTGCATCGTGCGTTCCTTGGGCGGCGGCGTGGCCAGCGGATGGTTGGCCTTATAGGGCCCCGCCGGCATGTTCTCGAGGCACTGCTCGATGATGCGCAAGCTCTGGCGCATTTCCTCGATATGCACGATGGCGCGGTCGTAGCTGTCGCCGCGGGTGCCCGTGGGAATGTCGAAGCTGAACTGCTCGTAGCCGCCGTACGGCCGCTTCTTGCGGAAATCCCACTCCAGCCCCGCCGCACGGAGCATGGGCCCGGTGGCGCCCCATTCGATGGCCTCTTCCACGCTGATGGCCCCGATGCCCTGCGTGCGCCGCTTGAAGGTGCGGTTGCCCAGCACCATGCGGTCGTATTCCTTAAGCTTTCGGGGCAGGTACCGCAGGAACTCGCGCACCAGGCTGTCCCAGCCGGCCGGCAGGTCCTGGGCCACGCCGCCGATGCGAAACCAGCCCGGGTGCATGCGGGCGCCGGTGATGGCCTCGACGATGTCGAAGGCCCGCTCGCGGTCGTTGAACATGTAAAACACCGGCGACATCTGCCCCAGGTCCTGGGCCAGCGTGCCGTAGAAGACCAGGTGGCTGATGATCCGAAACAGCTCGGCCAGCAGGATGCGAATGACCTTGGCCCGATCGGGCACGTCGATACCCGCCAGCTTCTCCACCGCCAAAACGTAGGGAAAATTATTCAGCACGCCGCCTAGATAGTCCACGCGGTCGGTGTAGGGGATGTACGTGTGCCAGCTCTGGCGCTCGCCCATTTTTTCAGCGCCGCGGTGGTGGTAGCCGATGTCGCACACGGCGTCGACGATCTCCTGCCCTCTGAGCTGGAGGATGATCCGCAAGAGGCCATGCGTGCCGGGATGGTGCGGGCCGATGTTGATGAACATCGACTCGAACTCGCCCTCCTGCTCTTTTAAACCCCACTGGCCGGGGTCGAAGCGCATCATCTCCTGCCATTCCCACTGGCGCTCTTCGCTCATCTCAAAGGGCGGCATCTCCGTGGCGCGGGCCGGGTGGTCCTTTCTCAGCGGGTGCCCCTGCCACCAGGGCGGCATGAGGATCCGCCGCAGCCGCGGATGGCCGGCAAAAGTCACGCCGAACATATCCCACGTCTCGCGCTCGTACCAATCCGCGGCGGGCCACAAGTCGGTGATGGTGGGCACGGAAGACTGGCCGGCCCGCAACGGCACCTTCAGCCGGACATCCTCATTCCGCTCCAGCGACAGCAGGTGGTACACGACCGTAAATTCGCTGGACGGCTGGTCTTTGCGCACCCGCCGCTCGCGCTCGTCGATGGCCGTCAGGTCGTACAGCATGCGGTACGGTTTTGGCGCGCGGCACTTGAGATACTGAAGCGCCTCGCGGATGCGCCCCGCCGGCACCCAGAACGTGGGCAAACCATCCATCGTCGGCTGGGGAACCAGGTCATCGGCCCCCAGCAGATCCTGGAGTTCATCCTGCACGGTCTGGGTCTGTTCCGTCATTTCCGGGTCCAACCGTCCAACCGTCAAAAAAGGCGAACACAAAGAGCACAAAGATCACAAAGAGCACAAAGTGAAAACTAATGCTAAAAATTCCTTTTTATTTGTTTCCTCTTATTCGTTCTCTTATTCGCTTCTTCCTATTCACTTTCTTCTCTTTGTCTTCCTTCGTGTTCTTCGTGCTCTTCGTGCTCTTCGTGTTCCTGCCTTTCTCCGCAACCCACTCTCACACCTCATCCGGCGAACGCAGCTCGCCCTGCCGGGCGCGCTGGGGGCGAAGCAGATCACGCTGGATAGGCATCTTGGGCTTGTAAATGCCTTGCGGGCCGATCACCCAGCTTAAAGGCCGCTTCTCCTTGCCCACCAGGTCGGCCATCAGCATCAGCCCGTGCATGAAGGCGTCGGGGCTGGGGGGGCAACCCTGGATGTACACATCCACCGGCAGGATGCGGTCCACCCCCTGTACCACGCTGTAAATGTCGTACATGCCGCCGGAGTTGGCGCACGAGCCCATCGAGATCACCCAGCGCGGGGCCATCATCTGCTCGTACAGGTGCCGGATCACCGGGGCCATCTTCACGAACACCGTGCCGGCGATGACCATCAGGTCCGCCTCGCGCGGCGAGGAGCGAATCACCTCGGCCCCAAACCGCGCCAGGTCGTACCGGCTGGTCAGACTGGTGGCCAGCTCGACATAGCAGCAGGACAGGCCGAAATTGAATGGCCACAACGAACGCTTGCGCGACCAGGCCAGCAGGTCCTGCAGTCGCGAAAGCAGGATATTCCGCCGCACCAGCGGCTCGGGCAGGTAACGGGCATCCTGGGCCGCCCTGTTGTCGCGCTCATTCGTCGCCATGGCGGCGGCCGCTCCTGTCCCTGTCTGCACCTGCCCTTCGCGCCGTGCCCCAGTCCAGCGCCCCCTGCCTCCACAGGTACACCAGGGCCGACACCAGCACGGCGATGAAGATCACCACCTCGACATAGCCCGCCCAGCCAAGCTGCCGGGCGGAGATGGCCCAGCCGAATATGAAGACCGCCTCCAGGTCGAAGATCACAAAGAACAGCGCCACGAGGTAAAATTCCACCGGCATGCGCACTCGGGCCGAGCCGGTGGGAATCATCCCCGACTCATACGGCATTCCTGTCGCCCGTTCGCGGTGCCGCTCCCCCAGCACGTACGACAGGCCCAGGATGCCTCCGGCCAGCACCACCACCGCCACGAAATACAGCGCCAGCGGCCATAACTCCACGCCATCAGCGAGCAGACCTGGCATACCTCTCCTTTTCCGGCCGGCGATCGTAACCGTTGACCCTATTGTAGCCTAGGGAGCAGGGATGTGCTTGACGAGGGCAATGAGGTCGCCATGCGCCGTGGATGATGCACGTCCGGAAATTCCGGACGTGCCGACCAGCCCTCCGCGTTACAGATAATGGACATGACAACAGTTGTCATGTCCATTATCCGTTACGGTGGCATCCGCCGCACGCGCTTCTAGTTTTTCGTCGACAGGTAGAGCTGCGTACCCATCTGCTGGATCTGGTCCTGCTGGCCCTCGATCTCGTCCACATGACCATCTTCATCCTTGAGGATGTGCTCGAGGATTTCCTTGGTGGCGTTGTCGCCCACCTCGAGCGCCAGCTTGATCGCCGCGTTGTAGCCCTTGACGGCGGTCATCTCGGCGTTCAGGTCGTTGACGAACATCTGCGGCACGTCGGGGCCGATGTTGATGGGTCCAAGCTCACCGACGACGGGCCTGGCTTCGAGAAACAGGATCCGTTCGATCAATTCCTCGGCGTGCTTCATCTCGACGATGGCCCGCTTCTGGATCATGTCATGCAGCTCATCGTAATCCCAGTTGCTGCACATCTCCGCGTGCACCATGTACTGATTGATCGCGGTCAGTTCATCTTTCAGCAGCCCGTTCAGCGCTGTCACGAGTCGGTCGTTGCCTTTCATGCTCCTCAATCTCCTATCTGTTCTGAGAATTTGGTTGCCGCCCCGAACGATGGGCCGCCGGCTCCTTTTGCAGGCCAAGCGGCTGCCTTGACCCCGGCTTCCGACATCTTGATTCTACCCCGCCGGCCGCACCACGCAAGGCCGCCCCCCCGCGGCCGAGCTGTCGGGGGCCCTCAGCGGGGGTGACCGCGGTGGTTCTGGGACCACATCTGCGCGCTGCCGGCGGTCAATGTTCCGGCCGCTGAGCCTCTCTTGCCGCATAGACTTTTGGAAGGGCAAGATTGTCCCTGCTGGGGCAAGGAACGAGCTTTGGGCAACGATAGCACGGAATCATCGCAAGCGACGCAGGCCCCGCTGGAACTGTCGTTCACGCCACAGAGCGATCAGACGCTGCGCCTCAAGATCGCCGGCCCCCTGGATGCCAATGCGGACCTCAAGGCGCTGCTGTCCGGCGAGCAGATGAACCAGATCCTCACCGGCCTGGCGCAGACGGCCGGCAACGCCGCCCCGGCCATGGTCGAGGCGCTTAAAGTCACGCGGCGAATCAACACCATCCTGAGCTCGCAGCAGCGCGACATTGAGTTGCTGGTGGAAAACCTCCGCCGGCTGTCGGAGAACCTGACGGCGATCACGGAAAATGCCAAGGCGAATCCCTCGGGCGTCCTCTTCGGCGAGCCGCCGCCGAAGATCAGCCCCCGGGGCAAGACAGGAGCCTCCAAATGACCCGTGCCATGCGAACTACCGCCGGCCGCCTCCTGGTGCTGCTGTGCGCCGGCCTGTGCGGCTGCAACCTCTCGCGGCCCTACCCCGATAAGACGTTCTACGCCATCGAGGCCGGCAAGCCCACGGCGGCGGGCCGGCCGGTGAGCCCGCTGACGCTGCGGATCTACGACCTGCTCATCGCCAGTCCCTATAACCAGCAGTCGTTCGTGTACAAGACCGGCGCATCACGATTTGAAAGCGACTACTACCACGGCTTCATCGTCGCCCCCACGGGGCTTTTAACCGGCGTGCTGGTGGACTGGATGAAGGGTGCCGGTCTTTACGCCGTGGTGGTGGGCTCCGACAGCCGCTTGGCGGATAAGATCATCCTGGAAGGCAACGTGCGGGAGATGTACGGCGACTTCACCGATAGCAAAAACCCCCGCGCCGTGATGACCGCGGCGTTCTTCCTCATCGACGACACCGCCGTGGACGGCCGGGTGCTCTTCCAGAAAACCTACCACGCCGAATCCCCCATTGCCGGCAGCGCCTCCGAAGGCATGGCCGCGGGGCTGGGCGCGGCGTATCGCGAGATCCTGACCCAACTGACGCAGGACCTGGCCCACGTGGAGGTGGATTTGCCCGCGTCGACGCAGCCGGCCTGAGGCAAACCCGTAGCACGGGCGTCTCGCCCGTGAGTCGCACGGCCATCTTGGCCGTGCTTCCGGCGGTTTCTCCATTTGCCACGGGCGAGACGCCCGTGGGACTCATGGGCGAGACGCCCATGCCACTCACACAGAGGTCCCTGCTTTCAATTGATCTTCTCGAGCAGGTGCTGGAGCACCACGTCGGCGGCATCCAGGCGGATCAGGCCGATGCGCGGGTTTTCCAGGTCCAGGATGACGTAGATGCTGATGGCGATGATGGCCGCAAAGAGAATCATGTGCAGCCAGCTCCGCCGCATCCACGTCGACATGGCATAACCGGCCAGCAGCGCCGAGATGAGCGAGACGGCAAAAAGCAGCGTGATGATCACGCCGGGCACGCGCGTCATGGCCACCATCTCGCGCGTGGTGGTGATATCGATCATCTCGTTGATCGCCGGCAGCACCACGATCGTCACCGGCGGCCCGGGCACCTGCCGGCAGGCGACCTCGGCCTTCGTCCAGATTTCGCCCTGCAGCCGGCCCAATTCCGCCCGATACCCCGGCACATCGGCCATGATCGCCTCGTACGAGCGCAGGCGCGCCTCCAGGTACTGACGGAATAAGGGACGCAGCACCTTTTGCGCCTCACCGGGCAGCAGATCCAGCCGCAGGTAGGCCGTGCCGATGGCGTTGGCCTCACGCGCGATCAGCGCCCGGCGGCTTTCCATGCGGGCATAAGCCCCGTTGAACGTAAAGCCGATCAGCAGCCCCAGCAGCGCCAGCACCGCCGTATCGATCACGCCTGTGCCGCCCTCGAGGCTGCCGCCCGCGCGGCGGCTCTGGGCGCGGCCCAGGCGGATGCCGCCTTCCAGGAACAGCAGCACCCCAATGAAAAGCCCCACGGCCGACAGCGCGGCGATGGATGCCTCAGACATAGACTCCGCTCCCCTTGGGCCGGGGCCAAACCCGGCCATCTAAAGTCTATGCCGGCGAGTCGCTTCCAACTTTAAACCGTTTAAAGTACGATCGGGGTCTGTTAGGGTTGCCCGCTTCCCGGACCTACGGCCGGTCCACCACGTCCGGAAATTCCGGACGTGATTCGCATGATGTTAGGGTCAACTGCGGAATTTCCGCAGTTGACTCCGACAAGTTCGGAGTCGCGGAGGGGATACTCACCTCCGGAATTTCCGGAGGTGAGTCAAGCAACTGCGGAATTTCCGCAGTTCCATTATCCGTAACGCGCCGGCGGCTTGGAGCAGGCGAACTCTCTCTTCTTCCGGAACCCGCCGAGACAACTGCGGAAATTACGCAGTTCAATTATCCGTAACGAATTCCGTTAAGTCGCTTCTTGCTTGGTACTTACAGATTGCACCAGGCATCGCTCTTGACCGCACATCCCTTTTTTGATTGTCAATTGCACCGCGTGTGGCATTCATTGCCGCACGAAGGGTCCTCATCGACCACCGGCGCTAATGCGTAGCTACGAACCTGAGTGTAAAGCGCCTCGGCTAGTATAGAATACCATGCTCTTGCTGTTTGTCAAGAATTTTTTTGGCTAGTAGGAACGTTAGCGCCTTTCCGAATGCGCGGGGGTCCACCACGTCCGGAAATTCCGGAGGTGTTCTGCATGACCCGGCCCACACCACTACATATTGTGGCTTGTGGCGAGAAGGGAAGCAGGCAACTGAGCCCGGCCCAGGGGCGAAAGTTTCGCCCCTGAGCCACAATTGCCATCAGCGCACGCGCAGGATCCGCAGCAAGGCCGGCTGCACGATCAGCGCCAGCGGCAGTTGCGCCATCAGGCCGGCGATGATCGCGATGGCCAGCGGCCGCTCCATGGAGGAGCCCTGGCCCAGCCCCAGGGCCAGCGGCAGCAGGGCCAGGATGGCCGCCAGCGTGGTCATGGCGATGGGCCGCATGCGGTTGAGGCCCGCCAGGATGAAGCGCTCGTGCTCGTCGGCCTGCTCCGGGAGATCGCGGTATTCGGAGAAGTAGAAGATGCCCACCTCCGTCACGATGCCCACGACCATCGTCAGGCCCATCATGGAGGTGATGTTCAATTCGGTGCCCGTCAGCCACAGCCCGATGAACACCGCCGCCGTCGCCAGCAGCGTGGTCAGCAGCATGGCCCAAGCCACGCGGAAGCGCTCGTACATAAAGAGCAGCAGCAGGAACACCAGCACCACCGCCGCCGCCAGCACAAGCAGCAGGCCCTTGAAGGCGATCTGCTGCTGCTCGTACAGGCCGCCCAGGCGGTAGTAGAGATTGCCCGGCAGCAGCCCAGGCTGGGCGAGTACATCCTTGATGTCGCGGATGGTCGAGCCCATATCGCGGCCGCTGATGCGCCCGGTGACGGCGATCATGCGCTTCAGATCATCGCGCTTGATCTGCGGCTGGCCGGTGATCGGAATGACCTTGGCAATGCGGGCGGAGGGCACCATGTGGCCATCCGGCGCGCGAAGCTGAAGCTCGCCGATGCTCTTCTCGCGGCTGCGGTACCCCTGCGGAATCCACACGCGCACGCCCACCATCTTGGGCCCGCGCTGCACCTGGGTGGTCACCGTGCCCTCCAGGCAGGTGGTCAGCGTCTTGGAAACCGACTCGGCATCCATGCCCTCCAGGCTGGCCGCCACGCGATCGACCTTGATATCCAAGGCATCGCCGGCGATCGCCAACCCGGCATTCACGTCCACCACGCCGGGCACCTTCTTAATGGCCTCGGCCACCTTGGGCGCCAGCTCGGCCAGCACGTTGCCATCATCGCTAAAGAGCGCGATCTCGATGGGCTGCGGCACGGCCGTCAGGTCGCCGATCACGTCCTCCATGAGCTGCAGCAACTCGATTTCCAGTCCCGGCACGCCGCTCTCGACCTTGCCGCGCACCTCGTCCATCACCTCTTCGATGCCGCGCCGGGGCCACGGTTTGAGGCGGACGAAGAAGTCGCCCTCAAACGCCTCGGTCACGCCGCCGCCAAGCTGAAGCCCCGTGCGGCGGGAGTAGGTCTCTACCTCGGGCGTCTTCTGGAGAATCTCCTCCACCTGCCGCAGCAGCCGGTCGGTCTCCGTCAGCGAGGAGCCGGGGGCGGCCTTGTAATCGAGGATAAACCCGCCCTCATCCATCTTGGGCATGAAGCCCGAGCCGGTGTGCTGGTAGCACAGGAACCCCGCCACCAGCAGCGGCGCCACGCCGAAGAGCACCAGCCACGGCGAGGGCATCAGCCGACTCATCAGCCGCCGGTAGAGCCCGTGGAAGAATTCGGTGACAGGACCGTGCTCTTTCTGGTGGATGTCCTTCTGGCCCAGCAGCCTCCCCGCCAGCAGCGGCACCGCCAGGTACGCCGCGAAGAACGACACCAGCAGGCTGGCCGCCATGGTGAGCGAGAGCGCTTTGAAAAAGGCCCCCGTCACGCCCGTCAGGAACGCCAGCGGGGCGAAGATGATGATCGTCGAGGCGGACGAGCCCGTCAGCGGCCGGGCGAACTCCGCCGCCGCCATGCGCACGCGCTGGCCGGCGGAGCCTTCGCCGCCGCGCAGCCGGCGGATGATGTGCTCCACCAGCACGATCGTGTCGTCGATGATGAGCCCCACCGCCGCGGCCATGCCGCCCAGGGTCATGATGTTGAAGCTCATCTTCAGCGCGTACAGCACCAGCACGGTCACCGCCAGCACCGCCGGCACGATGATTGCCGCGATCAGCGTCGTCTTCACATTGCGCAGGAACAGCAGCAGAATCAGCACCGCCAGCACCACGCCCACGATCACGGCGTTGCGGACGCTGCGGGCGGAATCGACGATCAGCAAGCTCTGGTCGTACCAGTTGGCGACCTTGACATCCTTGGGCAGCCGGCTGGCCAGCTCGGCCAGGCGGCTCTTCACGTCGCGGGCGATCTGCACGGTGTTGCCGGCCGGCTGCTGGAAAATCTGGAAGAGCACGGCGTCGTGGCCGTCGGCGGTGACGCGCGACCAGGCGGGTTCGGCGTCGTTGCGAACCTCGGCCACATCGCGCAGCCGCACCACGCCGGCGTTGTCGCTGCGCAGCACCGTGGCGCGAATCTGCGCCAGGTTGTCGAAGCTCGTGCTGGCCAGCACCAGGTACAGCTTGTAGTGGTCCTCCAGCTTGCCCACCGCGGTCAGTACGTTGGCGGCGGACAGCTTTTCACTAACCTCCTCCAAGGACAGGCCGAACGACGCCAGTTTGGCCGGGTCGACATCGACGCGGATCTCCTCCTTGCCCCCGCCCAGCACGTCGATCAGGGCCACGCCGTTGACGGCCGTGAGCACGGGCCGGATCTGGTATTGCGCCAGGTCGTACAGCTCCACGCCGCTCCGGGTGTCGCTGGTGAGGCTGTAGCAGATGACCGGGAAGACCGTCGGGTCCATCCGCCGCACGTTGAACGTGGTGCCCGCCGGCATTTTCGGCATCGCCTGCGTGACGGCCGAACCCACCCGGAGCATGGCGACCGTCATGTCCTGCGACCAGTCGAAGTTGATCGAGATCTCGGCGCTGCCGCGGCTGGTGATGGAGCGGATGCTGCGCACGCCCTCGACCGCGCGGACCGCCTCCTCGGCCGGGTAGGTCACCTCGACGGCCATGCGCTCGCCGGGCCGGTCGCCCGAATCGAAATCCACCACCACGCGCGGAAAATGCACCGCCGGAAACAGCGCCACCGGCAGATTCAAACTGCTGGCCAGCCCCCCCACCGCCAGCACCACCAGCAGGAAGAGGATGGAGCGATGATGAGAATGGATCCACTCGGTGAACATCAGCCCGCGCTCCCCTGGCCGCCCGGTGCGGCTTCACCGCCGGTGGACTTCCCGTCCGCGTTGGGTTTTTCGCCGCCGGCGGATTTTTCGTCACCGGAGGATTTTTCTTCGCCAGAATGCTTCTCGCTGGCGGCCGGCTGGGACTCGCTTTGGCCGTCCAGGACTTCGACCGCCATATCACCCTTAAGTTCCGCGTTGCCCTGCACGACCACCGCATCGCCGACCTTCACCTGCTCGCCGAGCAGCTCGACGTTCTTCTCATCTTCCAGGTCGGTTTCCACCTCGTGCCGGACCGCCTTCTTGCCCTCGACAGTGAAAAGCACCTGCTTGCTTTCCTGCGGCAGCACGGCCTGGCGCGGCACGATCAGCGCCATCTTGGTCGCCACCACGATGTTGGCGTGAACGAACGTCTCCAGCTTCAAGGGCGCGCCCGGCGGCAAGGTCACATACACATCCACCAGCCGGCTGGTGGGGTTAATCCGGTCCGTGATGAGCCGGACAGCGCCATCAGCGCCGGGGACATCTTTCTCATTCACCGCATGCACGTGGACCTTCTGGCCCACTTTTAGCGCGCCCGCCGCCGAAGGCTCCACGGCCAGGCGAACCTGCACGCGCTCGGCCGGCACCACATCCATGAGCGCCGTGCCGGCGGCGACCACCTGGCCTTCCTCGGCCTCCACTTTGCTCACCAGGCCGGCCAGGCCGGCGGTCAGTTTCTTGGCCTCAATGCCACGGCTGGAGAGGCTTTCAAGCTTGGACTGGGCCAGCCGCAGCGTCTGCTGCGCTGTGGACAGGTCGCTCTGCGTGGCCAGCTTCATCTCCACGCGCTGCTGCACGAGCCCAAAATCGCGCTGGGCGGCCTGCAAGGCCGTGCGGGCATCCGATAGCGACAGGGCGGCTTCCGGGCTGGGCTCGATATCGATCAGCGGCGTCTTGGCCTCGACCGCCTGCCCCGCCACCACCAGCACGCGGCGCACGCGACATTCGAACGGCACGGTCAGCCCCTGCACATCCTCCGGCGAGGCGATCACCGAGCCATAGGCCGCCACGGACTGCTCGATCGTGCCTTCGGCCGCCTTCACCACCTTCACCTCGGCGGTAACGGCCTCCTTGGCTTCCTCTTTGCCCTTGGCCGCACCGCCGCCGGCCTTGCCAATCGCGTAGCCGATCAACAGACCGATCACCGCGACGACGGCAATCATGAGTATTAGCTTCGCGCTGCTGCTCAGCTTCATGGCGCAACTCCTTCGCCTGCCGGCGCCGATGATGTCGGTGTTGGCGGCCGCGTTGTGGCCGCCGCCGTGCGGCCCAGGTACATGCCGCTGGCGTTTTCCAGCTCGATCCAGGCGTCAATCCGCTCCTGCTTGAGCTTGAGAATCTCGATTCGCCGCTTGTTCAGGTCGTTTCGGGCCAAGTAGTAGCTCAGCACGTCGGCGTTGCCGGTATCGACGGCGCGCTGGTACTGGGCGACCAGGTCCTTCTGCACCGCCAGGGCCGACTCGCCCGAGGCGATCTGCACACCCAGGGATCGGATCTCTTCCAGAGAGACGGCAATCTCGCTGCGGCCCTCGAACACGCGCGTGGTGAACTCGTCGAACAATTTTTGCCGCGTGGCCTTCTCCGTGGCGATGGCGCCCTGGTTACGGTCAAAGATCGGCAGATCGATGCCCAGCGAATACCCGTACGTGTACGCCCCGGCGGTGTCGCGGGCGGTGGCCCCACCGGGGGTGATCTTCGGGAACCGCCCCAGCACGGCGGCGCGCACGGCGGCCTCCTGGCTGTCGTAGCCGCGGCGCAGGGCCAGCAGATCCAGCCGGCGATCCTCGATGCCGGTCTGCAGCTCCTGGGCTGGGGGTAGGGCGGCCGACTCGGGCAAATCTCCCGGCCGCAAATTGATTTGAGCCTGGGCCGGCAGGCCCAGCAGCTTCTTGAGGGCCAGTTCCTGCTTGTGCAGGTCGCGCTGGGTTTCCAGCACCGCCGTCCATGATTCCTGCTGAGCCGCGGCGGCGGCGGCCAGATCGACGGCGGTCTTCTGCCGCAGGTCGACCGCCTTGCGAATGCGCTGCAGATTGGTCAACAGGTCGTCGTTGGCCTGCATCGCCGCCGATTCCTGCTCCTTCAGCGACAGCACCTTCCACGCCGCGCCCTTGGCCGACTGGGCGACTTGCCACTCCTGCCAGGCGATATCCAGATCCACCGACTCGCGGTGGGTCCTGGCCTCGGCGAGCTTCGCCGGGCGGGCCACCAGGGCGGTGGCCTCCCAGGCCAGGCCGAAGCTGTAGGCGGTGCGATGGTCCGGGCCGGTGTAGGGAAAGTCATTGCCGATCGTCAGTACCGGGTTAGGCAGCACGCCCGCCTGGAGAAGCTGGGCATCGGCCAGCTTGCGTTCATCGCGCACCGCCCGCAGCGACGGATTGGCCAGCACCGCGAGCACCGCCGCCTCATCCGGCGAAAGCGGCTCATCGGGCTGGATCTCCAGCGGCTGGAGCATCGGGTGGTGAATCGCCGCCGCCTGCACCCGCAGCGCCTCCATCACCGGCGGCGCCAGCGCGGCATCGACGGCCTGGGTCGTCAAGGGTTTGGGGCCATCGCCCCGGCCGCAGCCGGCGATAATGAGGCTGATCCATAACACGGCAAGATAGAGCAGCGTCCTCGGCATCGGTTCCTCGCGCGGCGTGGCGGCGGATTTTGGCACGCGCGCACAGCAGTAGCCCTTATCGCACGGCCCCGGTTGAAGCAAGAAGAATGTGTGGCACAGCCGCCCTCGGCTGTGCCGGCCGCACGCTGCGTGCCCCTTCGCTGGGTGCCGTGGCTGCGTTCGTTTGCAGCCACGCGTCAGCGCACAGATTCACCCACTGTACCCGGCATCGTAAGCTCATTCTGATGACGCGTGGCTGCGAAAAGATGCAGCCACGGCACCCCGGCACAACGCGTCATGAAACGCGGCCCGACGCGTTAATCGAGCAATCGCTTCTGCCCTTCCAGGCGGCGGATAGGCTCGACATCCTGCGTGTACTCCATGCAGCCCAGGTACTTGCCCGCCGGGTCGCGCAGGGCGAAGAACTCGATGAGGATCTTGTGCTTGGCCGTGTCGTACGGCACGCCCATGTCGATCCAGAACTGGGCTTTATCGCGCTGGCCGGACTTCATCTCGCTGATGATCTTCTCCACCAGGGGCAGGCTTGCCTCAGGGTGGCACTGGCGGAAGTTCAGGCCCATCGAGCTCAGCGGCCGGTGAAACAGCCGCTTGTCGTGCTTGTTCCAGCCGGCCACCTCGTCGTTGGCGTCGATGATCGTAATCTCGGCCGGCAGCGACTCGATCAACGCCGTCAGCATGGCCTCGCTCATTTGTTCAATTTTCATAAACGCTCCCAGGATGATTGAACAAGCTGAATTTTTGCACCGCCAGCCGGACCAGCGTGCGGGGTGTCAGGATGGATGTTGGCAAGTCCGCTTTGCTCAGCATGCCAACCATAGTTCACCTTTCTCGGCTTGGCCCCATGATACCCCATCTGTCCGGGCCTACAATCGCAGGAAGGGAAAACGCGCATGAACAACGCCAAAACCGACAAAGAAAAGATCAACAAAACGGAAGACCAGTGGCGCCAGCAGCTCACGCCCGAGCAGTTTTGCATCACCCGCCAGCACGGCACCGAACGCGCCTTCACCGGCAAATACTGGGATGAGCACGCCGCGGGCACGTACCACTGCGTGGCGTGCGGCCAGGCGCTCTTCAGCTCGGACACCAAGTTCGATTCGGGTACAGGCTGGCCGAGCTTCTTTGCGCCCATCGACGAGGCGGCCGTGGAGACCGACGTCGATCGCAGCCACCTCATGAAACGCACCGAAGTGCACTGCAGCCGCTGCAACGCCCACCTCGGCCACATCTTCGAGGATGGCCCGCCGCCCACGCACCTGCGCTTCTGCCTCAATTCGACAGCGCTGGAGTTGAAGAAGAAGGAAGGCTAGCTGGCCAGCGGCCGCGAAAGCCCCCCTACTTCATGCACGCCGGCTTATTGCCGGCCGCACGGTGGTTGGCGATGCACTCGCAGCAGACACCGTGGCGGGCGCATGTGACGGCTTTGCACGGGCAGGCGGCCTTGTTCTTGTCGCGGTTGGCGCATTGGATCTGGTTGCTTGACATCGCTCATCTCCTTGTTCGCATGCCGGCGTCCCAGGTCGCCGCGGCGGTGATTTGTCGATAGCGCGCTGGGCTCGCCGCCCAAACGGGAACAGTCCCGTAGGGACGGCGGATAATAGCCCAGGACTTCAGTCCTGGGAATAGCCCCCATCTGTTTTCCAGTCCCGTAGGGACGGCGGAACTCGCTATCTAACGCTCCGCCGTCCCTACGGGACTGGCCTCATCACGGCCTCAGACACCCAGCACTGAAGTGCTGGGCTACCTTAAGCCGTCCCTACGGGACTGGTCTGTCAATCAGCCTCTTCTTTCCCGGCAGCAGTTGCACGACGGGGATGCTCGTCACGGCAGCCAGGACGCCGATGAAGAAGGCCCACTGGTAGCCCAGCGTATTCCACAGGAGGCCGCTGGCCAGGGGCATCAGCACGGCGGCCACGTGGTTACACGCGATGCCCATGCTCAAGGTGGCGGTGCGCTCGGCGTGCGGGGCAATCCGGCCGACGTAGGTGGAGATGGCCATCCCGAAGACGAAGAACGCGCTGTCGATGAGATAAATGCCGTACAGCACGTTGCGGTTGGGTATCAAGGCGTAGCCCAGAAAGAGCACGGAGAGGCACACGTAGTAGAATGTCAGCACCCGCCGCTCGCCCACGCGGTCGATCAGCTTGCCCACGCGCGGCGAGGCGAAGTAGCCCACCACCTGCACGATTCCCGACATCGCCAGGATGTGCGTCACCGGGGCATTGAACTGCTTGACCAGCAGAAAGCCGGCGAAGGTGATCGACATCTGCTTGCGCCAGCCCTCCAGGAAGCTCAGCAGGTAGTACCGCCAGTACTGCCGGCGGATGACGATACGCGGGCCGGGCACCTTCACGCCGCGCGGAATGCCCAGGCACGCCGCCGCCGCGATCAGCGCCGCCGCCCCGGCCAGCACGTACAGCGGGCGAATGTGCACGCGCAGGGCCGTCAGCCTCAGGGCCGCCACGATGGCGATAGCGGTGCCGACGGCCCCGGCGGCCTGCACCTGGCCCATGCGGTGGCCGATGCGATCGCGCTGCGAAAACGCCATGGCCATGGAGTTGGGCAGCGGCATCCAGATGTGCAACCCCTGGCTCCACACCAGGCTCATCAGCACCACCCAGGTAAACGTGGGGACTACCGAATACGCGCCCAGCCCCAGCGCCACCACCACCAGCACGATCGTGCCGATCACCGGCTCGGCCATCCCCGCCAGGAGCGCCAGCACCGCGAAGGCCGTGATGCCGCAGGTCTCGCGCACCGCCTCCACCAGGCCCATCTGCAGGCCCGACACGTGCAGCTCGTCGGCCAGAAAGTTGGCGTTGAGCCCCAGTTGCAGCGCCAAGGCGAAGCTCACGCCCGCCACGGCCAGGCATAGGAAGATCATGCCCCGGCGGCGCTGGGATTCGCTCAGGTGCGGCGCCTCGAACTCGCCGGCGGCTGGAACCATCCCCTCGACGGGATCCGCCGGGGCCAGCGCCGGCGGGAAAGCACGATCTGACGCCTCGCTGGTCATGTGGCTTGCTTGCTGCCGACATAGGCCGTGCCGCGCCAGTGCACGGCGGTGCCGCGGCGGTGTTTGCTGAAGGATTTCAAGATCGCCAGCACGGCCATCACGCAGCCCAGGCTGTACGTCCAGCACAGCCCAGCGCACGCCCCGGCCAGCCGGTAGAAACGGTAAATGACGCTGACCTGCGCTGCCGCCGCCGCCGAGCCGGCCAGTGCGGCGGCCAGCCAAACGGTCTTTCCGGCAGTCGCCCACAGCGCCCAGCCGGCCGCGGCCGTGGCGTAGGGCAGCAGGCCCATGATCAGCAGCACGCCCAGGCTGACGGCCAGCCGGCGTTTCGTGCCGAACGTGGCGAAGAAGATGCGGCTCCAGCCGTTGAGGATTCTCGCCAGCGAGGTATACATCCGCACACTGACCAGACCATCGCTCTGCACCACGCGCAGCACGCCGCCATCCGCCTTGACGCGCTGGGCCATGGCCAGGTCTTCCATCAGCTTGTCCTTGACCGCCTCGTGGCCGCCGATGCGCTGGTACATGGACCGCTTGATGAGCATGAACGCCCCGTTGGCGTACGCCTGCCGCTTCCGGGGGTCGTTCACCTTGGCCGGGTTGAACCAGAAGACCATGATGCCGCTGCACACCGGCTGAATGACGTTCTCCCAGAAGCCTTGCATCTCCAGGTTGGGCAAAACGGAGAGGAAATCCACCTTCTCCGCCAGGGCATAGCCCATCGCCACGCTCAAGGCGGCGGGCGAGAGGAAGCGGCAGTCGGCATCGGTCATGCACAGCCAGTCGCCGGCGGCCTGGGCGATGCCATGCGCCATGGCATTATTCTTGCCCGCCCAGCCGGCTGGCAGTTGGTGAACCTCCAGCACGCGCAGCCGGTCATCATCATCGCCCGCCTGGCGGGCCAGCTCGGCGGTGCCGTCGCTGCTGCGGTCGTCGATGACGAAGACCTCGAAATCGCCGTAGTCCTGCGCCAGCAGCGACCGCACGCACGCGCCGATGTTCTGGGCCTCATCCTTGCCGGCGACCAGGAGCGACACGAACGGCCGCCCCCCCGCCGGCGGGCGGGCATCCCACGGCGTCAGCCGCGGGTTATGCCGCCGGGCGCGCGAAATCTCCCGGTGGCGGCCCAGCCAGACCAGACAGACGCCGCCGCACAGAATCGCCAGGATGGTGCCGAGGCACGTCATGGGGAAGGTCATGGTATTCCTTGCAGCGACCAGAAGCAACCGCCGGGCGGGGAAGCATCCTTGCCCGTGCACATTCCCCCCCCATTTCCTTTCCTTCAAGCGCTGTGCGAAGAAGTCCGATAAATACTCTGGTGTCGTGTCTAGACTACTTACATGGGCGGACGCGAGATGGCATACGAGCGACGCGGCTTTTACCGATCCGCGGTGAACTGGGCGGGTCGGGCGATGTTGGATGATGGCCGGCCGGTGGATGTCCGGGTGGTCGATCTGTCCGACAGCGGGGCTCGACTGCTCATGCCGCTGGCGCCGGCGCCGCATCGGCAGGACCTGCTGGAGATCGCCGCCGGCCAGCGCACGTTCTGGCCCATGCGCGGAAAGCGGATCGACGTTCGCGGCCGCGTGGTGCGCGTGGTCCGGCACGGCGACTGCCCCTACGCGGAGGTGGGCGTGCGCTTCCTCAGCCCGCTTCGCCAGCCCAAGGTTTTCGATTTCCAATGGCTGCGCCAGTTCGCCCAGAACATGGTCGCCGCGCCGTGCGCTTGAATTTCATTTCGCTGATGCTCCCGCTGCACGGATAGAGAAAATCCCAAGCTCCAAATCCCAAATCCAAAACAAATTCCAAGCACCAAATCCCAAAACTCAAAGGGGGGATGGCCCCGAATCTGTCTAGCCCAGGTGTACCCGAAGGTCGCCTGGCTTGTAACCCCTTTTAAAAATCTAACTTCCACACGGACGAATTCTCAACCCAGTTGGACGAATCAGCCCTAACGGAACCCAACCCACCTTTAAACGGTTTAAAGGTGGCGTCCCTAACAGAACCTGACCGTACTTTAAACGGTTTAAAGTTGGCGGGCGACCACCTGCCAAGACTTTTCCTCCCCTTTGTGATTTGGTGCTTGTTTGGAATTTGGAAATTGGAATTTGGGATTTGCGGCCTGAACCCTGCAGATCGTTCCACTTGCAACTCACAGCACGCCGATATAACGTTTGCCCCTATCGGAGAACCCTGATGGACACTTGGACCTGGCAGAAATGGGCGGTTTTCGCGGCCCCGGGCGCCCTGGTGGTGCTGGGCCTGCTGGTCGTGCTGGTGATGCGCAGCACCTTCCGCACACGCCACCGCATGGACCATCAGCTCCAGGCCGATCCGGATATCACGACCTGGCTGGTGCTGTTCAGTTGGTCCAACAAGGTTCTGTACCTGCCGACGATCTTCGCCTCGCTCCTGGCGGCGGGCCTGGCTCACTTCTGGCCTGAAGGCCCCCTGGCCCCGGTCGTGGCGCCCGTGTGGATCACGGTGTTCGTGATCAATTTCCTCGTGGAGGAATACGAGGTCAACCTGAAGCTCCTGCTGATCACCGCCCTGACTTTCCTGGCCCTGTTCCTGTGGCTGGCGTACCTGGAATGGCTCATGCCGTTCCTGAACGTTTTCAAGAACTTCAACCCGGCGATCAACGCCACGGGCTACCTGGTGATCGGCCTGATGTTCCTGGCGGCCATCGGCATCTCGTGGCTCAAGGGGCTGTTTTACTACGTGGCCATCACGCACAACTACCTGAACATCAAGAGCGGCCCCACCGAGTCGGACGAACTGATCGACCGCGAAAACTTCAGCGTCCGCATCGACACCAGCAATTTCCTCGAGCGGCTGCTGGGATTCGGCAAGATCGTCGTCACCTTCGCCGATCACAGCCGCTCGCCCATGATCCTGCTGGTCAGCAACATCGGCGACTGCGCCACGAAGCTGGACACGATCCGCGGCAAGCTGGCGGTGGAACATCATGCGCCGGGAGTGAATGCGTGAGGCTGCAGTGAAGAGATGCTCCAGGATCGGCGAGGCGGCGGCTCGGCCGGGGAAGAAAAACGAATATCGAATATCGAACAAGGAATATCGAATGTTGAAGTGAAGACTCGATCTTTAGCCGGCGGCCGCTGCGGCAAGGCCACTCGGTTCTGACTTCATCATTCAGAGTTCCTTGTTCAATATTCGATATTCGCCTTTTCCTCTCTCTCACTCCACCGTCACGCTCTTGGCCAGGTTCCGCGGCTTGTCCACGTTGCAGCCGCGAAGCACGGCGGCGTGATACGCCAGGAGCTGCAGCGGAATCACCGTCAGCAGCGGCTGGAGCGACTTGGGGCAGTCGGGCACGTAGAAAACGTGCTCGGCGTACTTGTGGATCTCGCGGTCGCCCTCGGTGGCCACGGCGATGATCTTGCCGCCGCGGGCGCGAACCTCCTCGATGTTGGAGAGGATCTTGTCGTACGTCATGCACGCCGGCGTGACGACCACCACGGGCATGCCCTCGTGAATGAGCGCGATGGGCCCGTGCTTCATCTCGGCCGCTGCCAAGCCTTCGGCGTGAATGTAGCTGATTTCCTTGAGCTTGAGGGCCCCTTCCAGGGCCACGGGGTAGTTGTAGCCGCGGCCCAGGAACAGCCAGTTTTCGCAGTCGATGAACTTGCCGGCCACCTCGCGGATCTGGTCGGACTGCTCCAGCACCGAGGTGATCTGGTCGGGAATCGCCAAGAGGCCCTGCATCATCTCGGCCATGTATTCCTGCGACATGTACCGCCGGCGGCCCAGGTACAGGGCCAGCAGCGCCTCGACCACCACCTGGCAGGTGAAGGCCTTGGTGGAGGCCACGCCGATTTCCGGCCCGGCGTGCAGGTACACGCCGGCGTCGGTCTGCCGGGCCAGGGTCGAGCCCACGACGTTGACGATGCCCAGGGCCAGCGCGCCCTTGTCGCGGGCCTCGCGCAGCGCCGCCAGCGTGTCGGCGGTTTCGCCCGACTGGCTGATGGCCACCACCGCCGTGCCGAATTCCACGATCGGGTTGCGGTAGCGGAATTCGCTGGCGTATTCCGTCTCGGCGGGGATGCGGGCCAGGTCCTCAAAGAGGTACTCGCCGATCAAGCCCGCGTGCCAGGCCGTGCCGCAGCCGGTGAAGATGACCCGCCGCGCCTTGACCAGCTCGCGGCTGATGGCCTCCAGGCCGCCCAGTTGCACACGGCCTTCGCGCAGGTCGAGCCGGCCGCGCAGACAGTTGCGAATGGCCTCGGGCTGCTCGAAGATCTCCTTGAGCATGAAATGCTCGTAGCCGCCCAGGGCGATTTCCTCGAGGCTGTACTCGATCTGCTCGACCTGCTTGCTCACCGGCACGTTGTCGATGGTGATGGTGCGCATGCCGCAGCCGTTGATGACGGCCATCTCGTTGTCGTTCAGGTACACCACGTTGGCGGTGTGCTCGACGATGGCCGAGGCGTCGGAGGCGACCACGTATTCCTCCTGCCCCACGCCGATGATCAGCGGGCTGCCCTTGCGGGCGACGACCAGCCGGTCCGGCTCGCGCACGCTCAGCACGGCGATGCCGTACGTGCCGGTCACCTCGCGCAGGGCCTGCTGCACGGCCAGCTCCAGCGTGCCGGAGGTGCGATAAAACTCGGCGATGAGGTTGGCCAGCACCTCGGTGTCCGTCTCACTGACAAACACGTGGCCCTTGCTCTCGAGCAACTGTTTAAGCGGCGAGTAGTTCTCGATGATGCCGTTGTGGACCAGGGCGATCTGCTTGTCATCCGAGAGGTGCGGGTGGGCGTTGACCTCGTTGGGCGCCCCGTGCGTAGCCCAGCGCGTGTGGGCGATGCCGATATGGGACTCGGCGAATTCCGGCCGCTCGGCCAGCAGGGCCTCCAGGTTGGAGATTCGCCCGGGGCTTTTGCACACGGCCAGGTGGCCATCCACGACCGCGGCCAGGCCGGCCGAGTCGTAGCCGCGGTACTCCAGCCGCTTGAGCCCCTCGATCAGAACAGTCTTCGCCCGCTTGCGGCCGATGTAACCGACGATTCCACACATGTGATAGCCTCCACGTTTCTCGAGCGTTACACTATTTACGTGTATCGGCGAGGCGAGGATTGGACTTTTTTTGCATCCGGGCCAAAGCGGGCGGCATTAAAAGGTAGCCCCTGAAATGACAGGCCCTTGCGCCGACGAGACCAAAGGCTGGAGGCTGGCCTGCGTAGCCGCCGGCGTAGCAGGCCAGTCTCCAGCCTGCCTTGACGGCCATCTCGCCGCGCTTCTGGCCGGCAAGCGCTCCGACGGGCTTTGCATTGGCGTGGCCGGCGGCAGCGGCTCGGGCAAGACCACCATCGCCCAGCGGCTGCGCGACAGCATTTTGCCCCTGCCGGCGGAGATCATCGGGCTGGACCGGTTCTTCAAGCCCATCGATCAGATGCCCAGGTATTTCTCCGCCCACCACGCCGAACATCGGCCCGATTTCAACACGCCGCAATCGCTGCGGGTGGATGAGATGCTCGCCTTCGCCCGGCAGGTCGCCGGGCAAGGCATCGTGATCCTGGATGGCCATTTCGCCCTGTACTTTCCACAGATGCGCGAGTTGATGCACATCAAGGTCTTCGTCGATATCGGTCTGGCGGCCATGCTCCACCGCCGCACCGAGCGAAACCTGGCCATCGGCTACGGCGGCGACCGCCAGACGATCCTGGCCTATAACCAGGAGTGCGTCGTGCCCCGGCACCTGGAGTTCATCCTGCCCACGCGGCAATTCGCCGATGTCGTGATCCCCAACGGCGATTCGAGCCAGGTGCAGCGCGATGAAATCCTCGAAACCCTGGCCAGGGCCATTCGAACGCACCTCGGCCCGGCACAGAGATGACACAAGCACGGCGTACTCATCCTGGCTCCTTTGACATATGATGGAACCATGGCTGATGACCTCTTCAAACCCTCCGAGCAGCAGGCCATCCGGCGCAACGCCCCGCTGGCGGTTCGCATGCGCCCCCGAACGCTGGAGGAGTTCATCGGCCAGGAAAGTTTCCTCGGCGAGGGGCGGATGCTGCGGCGGATGATCCTGGCCGACCGGCTGACCAGCCTGGTTTTTCACGGCCCGCCGGGCACGGGCAAGACCACCCTGGCGTTCATCATCGCCGCCCGCGGCTCGTGCGAGTTCCGCGCCCTGCACGCCGCCTCGGCCGGCGTTAAGGAGGTCCGCGAGGTGATGGACCAGGCCCGCGCGGCCCTGGCCACGCGCGACCGGCGGACGGTGCTGTTCATCGATGAACTGCACCGCTTCAACCGCGCCCAGCAGGATGTGCTGCTGGAGGATGTGGAGAACGGCACGATCATCCTCATCGGCGCCACGACGGAAAACCCGTTCTTCGTCATCAACTCGCCGCTGCTGTCGCGCTCCAGCGTGTTCCGTTTCGAGCCGCTTTCCAAGGCGCACATCGTGGCCCTGCTGCGGCGGGCCCTTTCCGACAGCGAGCGCGGCCTGGGCAAATACGCCATCACGGCCGATGATGCCGCCCTGGAGCACCTGGCCACCATCAGCGATGGCGATGCCCGCCGCGCCCTGACCGCCCTGGAAGTGGGCGTGATGAGCCAGCTTCGCGCTGTCGGCGATGCCAGCGTGCCGGTGCATTTCGACCTCACCGTCGCCGCCGAGTCCATCCAGCAGAAGGCCGTCGTGTACGACCGCGCCGGCGATGAGCATTACGACACCGCCAGCGCTTTCATCAAATCCATGCGCGGCAGCGACCCTGATGCGGCGGTGTACTGGCTGGCCAAGATGATCGCCGCCGGCGAGGACCCGCGCTTCATCGCCCGGCGGATCGCCATCCTGGCCAGCGAGGATGTGGGCAACGCCGACCCGCGGGCCATTTCCGTGGCCGCGGCGGCCTTCGACATCACCGAGCGGATCGGCCTGCCCGAGTGCCAGCTCACGCTGGCCCAGGCGGTGATCTACATGGCCACCGCCCCCAAGAGCAACTCGGCCACCTCGGCCATTAACGCCGCGCTTGACGATGTCCGCGAAAACCGTACCCTGCCGGTGCCCGCCCGCCTGAAGAATGCGCCCCACCCGGGCATGAAGGCCGAGGGGGCCTCGGTGGGCTACCAGTACAGCCACAACTTCGCCGGCGGCATCAGCCCCGACCAGGACTACCTGACGGTCGACAAGACGTACTACACGCCGACCGATCGCGGCTACGAACGGCACATTGCGGCCTACCTCGAGTACGTGCGGCAGTTGCGGAAGGCCCCAGGCCCTTCGACGAGCTCAGGGCACTGAGCGAAGCCGAAGTGCTCAAGGCTGGAAACAGGAGGAAAGGCGGGATGAAGAACGCCGCGTTGTGTGGTAGAATAACGGGTTCTTGAACAAGAGCTGTCATTCTGAGATCTCCGAGACGCAAACGGACCGAACAGGACGGGGCGGCGCGTTTTTCCGGCTGTTCCCACAGCCTCCAGCCTCCGGCCTCCAGTCTTCGTTCCTCCTCAGCTTATGAATATGAAGAGCCGACTTCGCAAACAACTGCGTCGCCAGATGGCCGAGATAACCCCGATGGTGCGGTACGCCCGCAGCCTGGCGGCGTGCAAGCACCTGGTGCAGCAGCCGGAATTCCTCTCGGCCGATGTCGTGATGATCTTCCTCTCCCTGCCGGATGAGGTGGACACCGCCGCCTTGGCCCTGGCCGCCTGGCAGATGAACAAGACCGTCTGCGCCCCCCAGGTGCTTTGGGAGCACCGCCGCATGATGCCGGTGGAGATCACCTCGCTGGATACCAACATGAGAGTGAGCCAGCACGATGTGCAGGAGCCCATCGAGGGTAGGCCCATCCCGCTGGAGATGCTGGACCTGGTGGTGGTGCCCGGCGTGGCCTTCGACCGCCACGGCCGGCGGCTGGGCCGCGGCGGCGGCTTCTACGACCGCTTCCTCGCCCAGAACGGCCTGGCCGCCAAGAGCTGCGGCCTGGCGCTGCGCGAGCAACTCGTCGACGACCTGTCCGCCGAGCCGCACGACCAGAGCGTCAAGATGATCGTGACCGATGAGGAAGTGCTTCGGTTTTGAAAACCGGCTGATCGTTTTCCTAGACCAAGCGACCACAAAGACCCCAAAGATCACAAAGGGCACAAAGAACGGAACCCGTGGCACGGGCGTCTCGCCCGTGAGTAGCACAGCCATCTTGGCCGTGCTTCCGGCAGGTTTCTCCATTTCGCCACGGGCGAGACGCCCGTGGGACTCATGGGCGAGACGCCCATGCCGCTTTTAAGAGGTCCCAATTCAGTTTTGAGTCGCCTCGATTCGCTTTCTCACCTCTTTTTTTTGGCTCTTATTCTTTGCTTTTCTTCGTGTTCTTCGTGATCTTTGTGAACTTCGTGTCTGGCTTTGTTCATGGATGATCGGCCGCTATTGAAGAGATGCAAAGGACTGACCCGTGCTGAATCAACGTATGCCTCACCTGTCGCGATGGATTCTCGCCTCATCCCTGGCCGCGATGCTGTGCGTGGTGGCCGCCGCCGGCGCCGCCGACCCGGCCGGCACGTATGGGCCGCTTCGACCCATCACGCCCGGCAGTGCGCCGGCCTCGATGCCCGCCGCCCCGTCGCCGTCGGCGATGGGCGCTGCCGCCTCCATGCCGGCCGTCGCGGGCGGTATTCGAGCGGCGGCGACTCAGCCCAGCACCATGCTGCCGCCGCCGGCCAGTCAGGCCGCCGGCCCCCGCCCCACAAGCCTGCCCGCCGGCATGCCCGTCGGCATGATTCTCCCCAGCAGCCAGCCGGCCTCCAACCCGGCCCTGTCGCCGGAGGCCCGCCTGGCCCAGCAGCAGTACAACAGCGGCTTGGCCGCGCTCAACGCCGGCGACCTTCTGGGCGCTCGCGCCCACCTGAGCACGGCCCTGGCCTCCGGCGCGCTGCCGGCCGAGTTGACCACCCCCTGCCGCAACCGGCTGACCGAGATCGCCCAGAAGGTCGTCTTCGGGCCCGAGGTGTATCCCGGCGATGCCGACGCCTACTACTACACGCTGAAAAACGGCGATGTGCTGGTGAAGGTCGTCAAGAATGAGAAGCTCTTCGTCAACGACACCGCCATCCAGCGGATCAACGGCATCGCCAACGTCAAGAAGCTCCGCGCCGGCCAGCGCATCAAGCTGGTGAGAGGCCCCTTTGACGCCATCGTCACCAAGCACACGTACACGCTGGACCTGTACCATGCCGGCATGTTCATCAAGAGCTACCGCATCGGCCTGGGCCTGGCGGGCAAGACGCCCGTGGGCAAGTTCATGGTCAAGCCCGGCGGCCGCGTGCCCCAGGCCCCGTGGACCTCGCCCGTCGGCGGCAAGATGATCTACTTCGGCCAGCCGGGCTACCCGCTGGGCCGCAGCGGCGACTGGATCGGCCTGGAGGCCGCCGAGGTGGGCACGCCCGACCTGCCCGGCTTCGGCATCCACGGCACCAACGAGCCCGAGAGCATCGGCCACGACGCCTCCAGCGGCTGCATCCGCCTGTCCGATGAGGACATCGAGGAACTCTTCGGCCTGATGTACGACGGCATGAGCAAGGTCGAGATCCGGCCGTAAGAACTGCAGATTTCAAATTGCAAATTTCAAATTTAACGGCCGGAGGGATGGTGGCACAGGCTTTCTAGCCTGTGGCCGGTGCTGGAAAGACACAGGCTGGAAAGCCTGTGCCACTTTCCGGCCGTTTCCCTAATTTGCAATTTGCAATTTGCAATTTGAAATTCCCCCGACCCCGCTCCTGCAGCGCCTGCAATTTGGCCCTGCCGCTGCGCGTTTCGTGGTAGAATGGTCACAAAAGGAGGCTCCCGTGGTGCGCCAACTTATCCTGCTGGCCCTCCTGCTGGTTGCCCCGGCGGCGGCCATCGCTCACGACGTGGTGCTCAACAACTACGGCGAGCCCTCCGTGCCCGCCTCGGCCGCCGACCAGCCGCGGATAACCGCCGTGCTGATGCACAACGGCAGTGTCATCACCGACAGCGGCGTGCCGGTGGTGATCACCGCCTTCGTCGATACCGGGGCCTCCTCCGCCGCGGTCATCAGCTACCTCAACGCCGTGGGCTACTCGGATGACCTGCTCGGCCAACTGGTCCTGTCGCTGGGGCTGGATGGCAAGACACCCGGCCAGTTCATCGGCCACTACACCGACACCGGCATCGGCGGCGGCGAGACAGGCGATGTCACCTGGCCGCTGGGCATCCGGCTGCTCAATGGCCCCATCGACACCGTGGATGGGTCGATATATGCATCGTACGCCAGCCAGTTCGTCGATTACGGGGCCATGAACCTGTGGGTCCGCCGCGCGATTGGCGTGGGCGAGCTTACCGACGTGCTGGGTCCCGATCCGGTGAACATCGTCGGCACGCCGGTCATTCAGCAGCGTGTGATGGTGGTGGACCCCAGTCCCCTGGCCGATCTCGCGCCGATGAATACCAGCCTGCTGGCGGCCGGGGATGCCAATATCCCCGCCACCAACCTCACCTTCGCGCTGACCCTGCAGGACTTCACCGGCCCGCTGGCCATTGGTGAAACGCGGCCCAGCCAGGGCAACAACCCGGCGTTCACACAGATCGGTCTGCTGCACACCCCGGCAGGCGGAACGAAGCGGATGTTGCAGAATCAGCACTGGCTGTTCGACAGCGGCGCCAGTTCCTCCTTCCTGAGCCTGCAAACCGCCTGGTCGCTGGGGCTGGTGCCCAACGGCATGTCGCTGGCCGATTTTACGACGCAGTGGGCCGCCCAGGGCGGCATCGTGCTGCCCGTCGGCGGCGTGGGGGCGGCGGTGAACGCCCCGGTGGTGACCGTCAATGAGATCCGCCTGCCCGCGCAGAACACGCAGGATGTGCTGGTGTGGCAGAACGTCGATGTGCTGATCGTGGATGTGCCGGGCCTGGATGGCGTGTTCGGCCTCAATCTGCTGCTGCCGTCGGTGACGGTGGATCCGAACAATCCGCTGGCCGGCCTGAATTTCTCCACGGGGTACTTCGATTTCATCATCTTCGATGCGGCGGCCGGCCAGCTTCGCCTCCAGACGGGCTTCACCCTGCCACCCATCCCGGGCGATTTTGACGGCAATCGGCGGGTGAACGGAAAGGATTTTTTGATCTGGCAAGCCCATTATCCTATGGCCAGCGGGGCCACGCTGACCGACGGCGACGCGAATGGGGACGGGCGCGTAAATGGCGCTGATTTCTTGATTTGGCAGCAAAACTACGTGCCGGAAACGGCCCTTTCCCCGCCGGGGCACTAAGCCCAACACGCTAGCTGCCATTGGAATTTATGACAGGTTTTTTCCAGAGAGGCACTGGCGGAAAAACGCAAGGTGCCCTATAATGCCATTACGCTCAAGGCAGGTGCCTTCGCTCAAAGGCACTTGCAAATTGCTCTTCGCCTTGACTGAAGAGGTGCAGAACTGCTTGAAGGGCCTTCGATAGTACCGGCAGCGAAAAATCGCTCTTAAGCTCGACTCCATAGCGCCGGGCTTGCACTGCCGAGACCATCGTTTGGCCCTTCTTGCTGCGCAGGGGGCACGTAACAAGAAAAAGACAGACACAAAGATCACAAAGACCACGAAGATCACGAAGAAAGGCAAGAGCGAGCAAAAAGACAAGAGCGAGCAAGCGGCAGGGGCAAACATTCCAGCTTCTGCTTTCGTTACACTTTCCCCTTTGTGATCTTTGTGATCTTTGTGTTCGCCGTTTATCTCTTGCTAGGTGCTTGTGACCTTTGTGGTCTTCAGGTTCGCCGTTCTTGCTACGTGCTCGTCCCCCAGGCCGCACCAATGATGTTCACGGCGTTGAACAGGGCGTGCGTGACCATGTTGGGCAGAAGCCGGCCGGTCCGCTCGTAGTTGTAGCCCAGCGTGATAGACAGGGCCAGCAGCGGCGGCACCACTTCAAAGCCCCGCAGCCTGGACCAGTCCACGTGCACCAGGGCGAAGATCAGGCTGGTCAGGAAGATGGCCCGCCAGGGGCCGCCCAGCCAGCGCCGCAGGGCGGACTGGATCATGCCGCGGAAAAACGCCTCCTCTACCACCGGGGCGATGCCCACCGCCAGCAGGAACCCCAGGCATAGCCAGGCCGGCTGGTGGTGCTCGCTCTCGACAAACTGGAGCAGCGGATGAAGATGCTGATGGGTGATCGGCACTATCTTGCTGGAAACCCACGCCAGGCCCGTGCAGATGGGAAAGACCGCCAGCGCCGCCGCACCGCCGCGCAGGCTGTCACAGATCCAGTGCCGGCCGGTGAAGCCTAACCCGTGCTGCAGGCCGCGCACGAACACCGCCTGCCCCACCGCCAGCACCACCGCCAGCGTGGCCAGATTCACCAGGATGCCGCCCAGGATCAACGTCTGCGCCTGGGGCTCGCCCCCGTGCTCCACCGGCTGGTGAAGCAGCAGGCCGGTGGCCAGCACCAGCAGCCCGCCCAGCAGTTGCTGGGCCAGCAGCAGCGCCACGATGTGGATAAGCCCCATGTGATTGTGCCGCGGCGGGGTGTTAATCAGCAGGAGCTTGTCCGGCCGGCCCAGCCGGCGGACCACGATCGCCGCCAGCACGATCAGGCCGAGGGCGTTGACGGTCAGCAGAAACGCGTCACCGCCGGTGATCCGCTCATGGGCGGCGGCGGTGCCCTGCGTTGCCTGCGGCAAGGCGAACAGTACAATGCGGTGAAGCAGGACCATCAATGACCTCGAGGACTGGTTGTAATGACGGAAAACATATTAGAGCGCATTATCCAGGTTAAACGCAATGAGGTGGCGCAGGCGCGCAGCCGCACGAGCCTTGAAGAACTCTCCGCCGCCGCCGGCGCCCTGCCCCGCTGCCGCAACTTTTACACCGCCCTGACGGCCGAGCCGCAGCGGGCGGCCAACCTGATCGCCGAGGTGAAAAAGGCCTCGCCCTCCGCCGGGGTGATCCGCGAGGATTTCGACCCCGTGGCCATTGCCCGCGCCTACGCCGCCGCCGGCGCCAGCGCGCTCTCCGTGCTGACGGATGAGCAGTTCTTCCAGGGCAAGCTGGAGTACATCCAGCAGGTCAAGGCCGCCGTCCCGCTTCCGGTGCTGCGGAAAGATTTCATCATCGACCCCTACCAGGTTTACCAGAGCCGCGTGGCCGGGGCCGACGCCGTGCTGCTGATCGCCGCCTGCCTCAAGAGCGGCCACTTGATGGACCTGATCATCCTGGCCAGCCAGCTCACCTTGACCTGCCTCGTCGAAGTGCACGATGCGGATGAGCTGCTGGCCGTGCGCAGCCTGGTGGGCTTTCCCCGCGGCGGGTACGTGCTGCTGGGCATCAACAACCGCGACCTGGCCACCTTCCGCACCGACCTGGGCACCACGCTGCGCCTGGCGGAAATGGTCGAGGACCGGCGGGTCCTGGTCAGCGAGTCGGGCATCCACAGCCGCCGCGACCTGGAGCGGTTGCGGGCCGTCGGCGTGCGGAACATCCTGGTGGGCGAATCGCTCATGCGGGCGGCCAATATCGAGCAGAAGGTGCGGGAGCTGATTGGTTAGGCCGGACATTATTGTCGTCGGCGGCGGACATGCGGGCATCGAGGCCGCGGCGGCGGCCGCACGCATGGGGTGCCAGACGGCGCTGGTGACGATGGATGTGCGCGCCATCGGCCGCATGTCGTGCAACCCGGCTATCGGCGGCATCGGCAAGGGCCAGATCGTCCGCGAGATCGACGCCCTGGGCGGCGTGATGGGCCTGGCGGCCGATGCCACGGCCATGCAGTTCCGCATGCTCAACCGCTCCAAGGGCAAGGCCGTCTGGGGCCCGCGGTGCCAGAGCGACCGCCACGCCTATGAGCGATTCGTGCAGGCCCACCTGGCCAGTCTGGCCAACCTGGAAATCATCCAGGGCGAAGTGACGGCCGTGCTCGTGGAAAATGGGCACGTGCGGGGTGCGCGGCTGGCCGATGGCCAGGAGATTTTGGCGCCCGCGGTGGTGCTCACCGCCGGCACGTTCTTGTCCGGCGTGCTCCACCGCGGCGATCGCACCTGGCCCGGCGGGCGGATCGGCGAAAGTGCGGCCGGCAAGCTCAGCCAGTCGCTCCGCGAAAATGCCGGCCTGACGCTGGGACGACTCAAGACCGGGACGTGCGCCCGCCTGGCCGCCGAATCCATTGACTATTCGAAGTGCGAGCGCCAGGATGGCGATGCGCAGCCTGTCCCCTTTAGCCTGCTGACCGACCCGGCCAGCTTCCTGCCGCGGCAGGCGCCCTGCTGGATCACAAACACCAATCCTCGCGTGCACGCCGTCATCCGCGACAATCTGGCCCGCTCGCCCATGTATTCCGGGCAGATCACGGCCACCGGCCCGCGGTACTGCCCCAGCATCGAGACCAAGGTCGTCCGCTTCGCCGACAAGGACCGCCACCAGCTTTTCCTGGAACCCGAAGGCCGCGATACCAATTGGGTGTACATCAACGGCCTGTCCACCAGCGTGCCCGTCGATGTGCAGGAGGCCATGATCCACGCCGTCGAAGGGCTGGAGCACGCCCAGATCCTGCAGCACGGCTACGCCATCGAGTACGACTACGTACCCCCCACCCAGCTTGCCTCCACGCTTGAAACCAAGACGGTTGCCGGGCTCTATCTCGCCGGCCAGCTCAACGGCACGACCGGCTACGAGGAGGCCGCCGCACTGGGACTGATGGCTGGCGCCAACGCCGCGCGGAAGCTTCGCGGCCAGGGGGAAATCGTGCTGGGCCGGGAGCAGGCGTATATCGGCGTCATGATCGATGACCTCGTGACCAAGGGTGTGCTGGAGCCCTACCGCATGTTCACCAGCCGCGCGGAGCATCGCCTGCAGCTCCGCGCCGACAACGCCGACATGCGGCTGACCGAGCTGGCCCGGTCGGTGCACCTGGCGGATGAAGCGCGCTTGGCCGCGTTCAGCGCCCTGGCCGCCGCCGCCGACCGCGCGATGGCGCTGCTGCGCCAAATCCGCATCGACGGCCAATCGCTCGCCGAGCGGCTGGCCAATCCGCAGATGGCGCTCGCTCATGTGCTGCAAACCGCCGGCGACTCCGCGGCGGCCGGCGAGCTGCGCGGCCTGGCGGCCAGCGCGCCGCGCGCTGTGGAAATCGTCGCCGCCGACTGTCTCTACGCCGGCTATGTCGGCCGCCAGCAGCGGCAAGTGGCCCAGATGACCCAGCTCGACCGCCGGCTCATTCCGCCGAGCCTGGATTATGCGGCCATCGCCCATCTGCGCCACGAGGCCCGCCAGCGGCTCGCGGAAATTCGCCCGCGAACGCTCGGCCAGGCGCTGCGCATCAGCGGTATCACGCCGGCGGATATCAACGTGCTGGCCGTGCATCTTCATGCGGTGCTCCACGCCGAAAAGGATGATGCGCGTTAAGCTGGGAAAGCTGCAAAGGAACGGGGAACTTTTGGCCGGCAAATTTTGCGCTAGAAATGTAAACTGCACCTCATTGTTCATCTCCGCTTGTGATATAACCTTTTATCTGTAAAGCATTTATGAGAAGTTTTCAAAATGTCAATTGCTTCAAGGATTTCCTTCGCCCAAGTCGATAGGTCAACTACATGCAAGGATGCATGTGAGCCGCGGGGCCTTGTAAACCCGGCGGCGGCGAAAAGCCTAGTAGTTAGCAGCGAGCGATCGGAAGACCGGCACCACGGCTTTACCAGGGAAGGTCGGCCGTCCAAAACGGTTGCTCAACGCCCGCGGAGGTGCAGGCGCGGGCCTTTCGCGAGGACTATATGTCGAACGTCAGTGGCATCATTCCGACCCAGGGTCCGACACCCATTCAACCCAATTCGACCTCCCGGTCCACCGGTCCAGCCGCCGCAAGTGCTCAGGCCGGCGACACCGTTGAAATCAGCCCCCAGGCGCGCCTGGCCGCCAAGCTGGCGGCGGTTCCCGATGTGCGAAGCGACCTGGTCGCCCGCGTGAAGGGAGAGATCAAGGCCGGCACCTATGAAACGCCGGCGAAACTCAATACCGCCATCGATCGCATGCTCAACGAAATGTAAGTCCCAGTTCGCCCGGTTGCCCAAACCGGCATGATCGAGCAACAGACAGGCACGGATGCCTGTCTGTTGTTTTGCGCGGATTCCCAAAGAAAACCCCCGTTTGTTCGTTATGTAAGGTCTTCCCCCGCCAGAGCGAAAATCCATTCCAACCGTCACAGACCCACCCGCGGCCCGGCATAAGGTATTTTCCTGGCGCTGCTAGACTCGCATAAGTGGCTGCAAAACAAGTTCTTGTATTCTGTGTTGGAACGCATTTCGAATACTCCAGCGCTAAACACCTCTTTTGCCGAAGAAATTCATGTTAAGTTGAACATGACTTGGTAATTTGTAAGGCTTAGGGTATTTAAGGGTTCCGGGTTGACCGACGATGTCAAGCGTGTGGCCGCGGATGGACAATCCGCCGTCCACAGCGCTGTAAACGGACCGGGCGCTACGCGCCCACACGGAGAGAGCAACGTGAATCACAAGAAGGTTTTCACCACGGGCGAAGCGGCAGAGGTCTGCAACTTGTCGCAGCAGACGATCATCCGGTGTTTCGACAACGGCCAGTTGCTGGGCTTTCGCGTACCCGGCAGCAAGTTCCGCCGCATTCCGCGCAACGAGCTGATGAAGTTCATGAAGGCCAACTCCATTCCGCTGGAGGCCCTGGGCACCGGCAAGACGCGCGTGCTGGTGGTGGATGATGACCCGGAGATCGTCGAACTGTTCGTCGACGTGCTGAAGCGCGATGGCCGCTTCGAGGTGGCCACCGCCTCCACCGGCTACGACGCCGGCGTGCAGACGCAAAGCTTCCGGCCCGACATCGTCATCCTCGACTACATGCTGCCGGACATCAACGGCAACGTCGTGTGCCGAACCATCCGCGAGAATCCCGAGCTGGCGGAGATCCGCATCCTGATCATCTCCGGCCTGATCAACCAGGGCGAGATCGATCAGTTGATGGCCGCCGGCGCGAATGACTTCATCAAGAAGCCGTTCAACATCGCCAAGGTCATCGAGCGGATCACCCAACTGGTGGAAGCCTGAGTCTCGCGGTTGACAGTCGTTAAGAACTGGCCGACTTCACGGAGATGCTGGACGTTCCAAAACCTGTGCCCACAAACCCGCAAAACCCGGCCGATGTGGCGGAAAAGCTGAAGACCCGCCAGGTCGAACTGATCCTCCGCCAGGTGGAGTCGGTGCCCACGCTGCCCGAAGTGGCCACCAAGCTGCTGCGGCTGACCACCTCCAGCGAGGTGCAGACCGAAGAGGTCATCAACCTCATCCGCGCTGATCAGAGCCTCACGGCCCGCATCCTCTCCCTGGCCAGCCGGGCGGATACCGGGCTTCGCAAGGAGGCCCGCACCGTCGGCAAGGCGGTGGTGCTGCTGGGCTTTGAGGCGGTGCGCTCGGCGGTGCTGTCGATCAAGGTCTTCGAGATGTTCGGCCAGGAGACCCCGGAGGCCGGCGGCCTCAACCGCCGCGAATTCTGGAAGCACTGCCTGGCGGTGGCCTGTGCGGCCGAGCTGCTGGGCCGCCGCGTCCGCACGGGCATCGATCCGGAAGAACTGTTCATCTGCGGCCTGCTGCACGACATCGGCAAACTCGCCCTGGAGCAGTGCCTGCCCAAGAGTTATGCGCGGGTCGTCCAGGCGTGCAATTCCCAGGCCGGCAACATCGCCGAATACGAGCGGCAGATCCTCGGCCTGGATCACACGGTGGCCGGCCGGCGGCTCATGCAGCAGTGGCACCTGCCCGAGACGGTCGAGCAGACCGTCTGGCTGCATCACCAGCCCATCGAGGCGCTGCCCGAGATGATTGCCGGCCGCCAGGCCATCGCCCTGGTGCAACTGGCCGACACGCTGGTTCGCGAGCAGCGCTTCGGCTACAGCGGCAACTTCACCTACCCCGCCAACTCCGCGCGGCTGGCCAGCGAGCTGGGCGTCACCGCCGCCGCCCTGGCCGAGACGCTCGAGCGGCTGCCCTCGCTCATCGAGCATCGCAGCCGCACGCTGGGCATGGGCGAGACCACCACGGAAAGCCTGTATCGCGCGGCCCTGGCCGATGCGAACAGCGAACTCGACAGGCTCAACCGCCGGCTGCAGCGCCGCGCCGCCGACGCCGCCATGCAGGTCAAGGCCTTCATGCTGCTGCGGCAGTTCGGGCAGAACCTCTCGCAGACCGACTCGCTGCACGACCTGTGCCGCCTTTTAGCCCGCACCTGGGCCCAGGTGGGCGAGCTGACGGCGAGCGCCGCCGAGCCCGTGGCCGCGTACGTCTTTTCCAGCGCCGACAGCACGATCGTCCTGGGCACCGACATCGGCGCGCCCGAGCCGGCCATCGACCTGGTGCCCGCGGCCGTCCCGCTGCCGCCCGAAGCCCCCCCCGAAAACGCCCTGACCGGCTCAGAGGTGCTGGAGCGGATCGCCGACATGAAGCATGTCCCCGATTCCCTGGGCCAGGCCACGCTCTCGCACTACCCCTTGGTCTGCGGCCAGCGCTGGGTGGGCGGCCTCTTCTGGTCGGCCGGGGCGGCCAAGGCCGACCTGGCGGGCCAGACCGCCCAGGCCGTCAGCGTGGCCATGGCCTTCGCCGCCGCCATGATCGAAAGCCGCGAGAACGCCAACATCCTGGCCGAGCAACTGGCCGAGTCGTCGCAGCGGCTGTACGCCGCCCAGAAAGCGCTCACCGAATCCCGCACGCTGGCCGCCGTGGGCGAAATGGCCGCCGGCGCCGCGCACGAGATCAATAACCCGCTGGCCGTCATCGCCGGGCGGGCCCAGCTCATGGCCGAATCGGCCGCCGCCGCCGACCGCCAGACCTGGCAGATCGTCGCCGACCAAGCGCAGAAGATCAGCGACATCGTCACCGAGATGATGGAATTCGCCCGGCCCCCCGAGCCGCACAGCCAGTCGTGCGAGGTGAAGGGGCTGATCGACCAGGCCCTGGCCGCCGTGCGCCAGGTGGCCGCCATGAGCAACCTGGCGGTGAAGATCCGCGTGGCCGCCAACACGCCGGCCGTCTGGGCCGATCCCGAGCAGATCCTCGAGGTGCTCACCGAGGTGCTGATGAACGCCCACGCCGCCTACACCGCCAACCCGCACGCCCAGATCGACGCGGGGCTGGATGAGCTGGCCGGCATGGTGGTCATCCGCATCACCGACCAGGGCGTCGGCATGGATTCCGACACGCTGGACAAGGCCTTCACGCCCTTCTTCTCGCAGCGGCCGGCGGGCCGCCGCCGCGGCCTGGGCCTGACGCGCGCCCGCCGCTTCGTGCAACTGGCCGGCGGCAAGATGTGGATCACCTCGGCCGCGGGCCAGGGCACCAGCGTGTTCATTCAGTTGCCACCCAGCAAGGATGCCAACCTCGAGCAGGAGCCGGCCCCGTGATGAACCTCACCACCCCAGCGCGAATCCTCGTGGTGGACGATGAACCGGACATCTGCGAAGTGCTGCGCGATGCCCTGGGCCGCCAGGGCCACACCGTCGAGTCGGCCTGTTCGGCGGCCGACGCCTGCGCCGCCGCCGAGCGCGAGCGGCCCGACCTGATCGTGGCCGACCTGCGGCTGGGCGATGGGGATGGCCTCGATATGCTCGACCGGCTGCGCCGCCGCGTGGGCGATGTGCCGGCCGTGCTCATGTCCGGCCGGGCCGATGTGCACTCGGCCACCGAGGCCTGCCGCCGCGGCTGCGCCGACTTCCTCACCAAACCGCTGGACCTGCCGCGGCTGACCGACACCATCCGCCGCGCCTTGGCCCATCGCGATGATCTCTCGCGGCTGGTCGGCCGCAACCACCGGCTGCGGGCGCTGGCCCACGAGCTGAACCACCGCCGCCACCAGGCACGCCAGCAGATTGGCACGACCTGTGCCGCGCTGGCCAGCGCCTATCGCACGCTCTCGGGCCAGTTTGCCCGGCAGGAGGAGCTGATTAAGTTCCAGCGGCAACTGCTGAACTGCCGCAACGACGATGATGTCTTCCGCCAGGTCTTCGGCTTCTACGCCGAGCGCGGCGCGAACCTCTTCGGCGTGGCCATGGTGTGCGATGACAAGGCCGAGCTGCAGGTGATCGGCCGCTTCGGCACGCCCTCGCCGGACAGCATGAGCGTGGCCCGCGGCATCGCCTACAGCCTCACCGACAACGCGCTCTCTGACCCCGTGGTGACGCGGCTGGATGCGGCCACGCACGCCGGGCTCTTCCCGCAGTGGCTGGCCCCGCACGTCCAAGGCCTGTCCTTCATGCTTATGCCCCTGCTGCCGCACGAGGGCCAGTTGATCGGCCTGATCGTGCTCTACCGCAAGGCCGGCCACAGCTTCACCGCCGAGGAGGCCGACCTGGCCGACATGATGGGCCCGGCCGTCGCGCTGGCCATCCAGGGCTCCGCCGCCGGCCCATCCGATTCCGGCGACGAACCGGATCTCGACGCCGAACGCTCGTAATCGAACGGTCGCTATTCACTTGCCAAGGCACAGTCGCCGGCCGGACGCAACTCCGGTCGGGGTCGGGGGGAATTGCAAATTGCAGAAT
>PMYD01000078.1 GCA_003171335.1 Phycisphaerales bacterium | reverse complement strand
GTATTGTAAACACTGGAATAAAACATTCTTTATTTTTCATTTTGATTACCTGGGCAATTGATTGCGGCAATTTTCAGGTGATCACCCGACAATGTTAGGACAATGTTTGCAATTGTTTTTAGCATCGTGCGGTGTGACTTACGACACTTTTCATCCCCGTTTGGGGCCGACCTGTCGCTGCATTGAGCGGCCTTTGACAGGTTTTTTGCCATTGACGAACCGCCGAAGCGCGGTAGGCTGGATGTCTGTCGGTCTTGCGGTCCGCAAATCGATCAAAGGGAGCATCTCATGTGCCATAGAACTTCGCGCCGCCTCAAGGCGGTGGTTCCTGTCGTCATCCTGTGCCTGCTGGGCAGCGCGCCCGTGGCATGGGGGCAGATTCCAACGCCCAACCAGATCTGGTATGCCTCGCCCGTCGGCTCGGCCGCCGGGGCGGGAACGGCGGTTTCGCCGTGGGACCTGGCCACGGCGCTTCAAAGTGCCAGCGTGCGGCCGGGCGATGCGGTGTACCTGCTGGATGGCACGTACGCCACCGCCGCGGGCAGCACGCCCCTGGCGGTCAATCTGTCAGGCGATGCCAATGCCCCCATCGTGGTCAGGCCCGCGCCGGGGGCGCATGCCATCCTCAGCGGCGGCCTGCAATTCGCCCCCTATGGCGCCAGTGCCAACGTGTGGCTGGTGGATCTGGATATCTGCAACGCCACTTCGACCGAGGGCCTGGGCCTGTACGGCGCGGCCGACTGCAAGGTCATCAACTGCACGGTGCACGACAACAGCGGCGACGGCATCGGCGATTACACCTTCCTGCCGGGCAGCCGCGCCGGCGCGCTAAGGACGGAAGTTTACGGCTGCAGTATCTACAACAATATCCTCATCACGCGGGACGCCAACGGCAAACCCATCGGCTTGCCGCGGGGCAATGGCCTGTGCGGCCAGAATGCGGCCGGCCTGGGCAACAAACTCTATGACGACAACGTTTTTCAAGCGGTCACCTACCCCTATTGCTACACCATGGGCCTCAGCCGCCACGGCGAGGTGGCCTCGAACATCCTCTGCTCGCAGAACATCGCCTACAACCTTGGCGGCGGCATACCGAGCTGGCTGATGGGCAGCGATGTGCCGGCCGACAATCTCCAGATGCTGGGCAATTACCTGTACAACATCTCCCACGTGTACTTTGGCAATTCCTCCAGTCCCGGTGCCGGCAACACCCACGGCCAGATCCGCGACAATGTCGTGGTGAACTGCAACGCCATCAACGTCTGTAACTGGGCCACCTGGGGGGTCAGCAATAACCTGGTGGCCTTTTTCCCCTATAACGGCAGCGATGCGTTTGCGGTTTCCCAGACAACGGCCCAGTCCGGCACGATCCCTGCGCCGCCTCCGCCGGCCGGCTTGAAGGTTGTCCTGCGGCCCAACAGGTACGACCCCAATCGCGCCAACCTGGTCATATTCAACTGGGACCAGAAGACGAATGTGCAGGTGGCGCTGGATGCATTCCTGAGCTACGGCCAGATGTACGCGTTGTACGATCCGGCGAATCTCTATGGCCCCCCCGTGATTTCGGGCACGTATGATGGCACTCCCGTCAACGTGGCCATGGCCGGCGGTCTTTTCCGGGCATATATCGTGCGCAAGACGGGCGTGATGGGCAATGTCACCCCCACCGTCAGCGCCGGCGCGGACCAGGCGATCGCCTTGCCCGTCAACACCATCACGCTGAACGGAACCCTCAGCGATGATGGCCTGCCCGTCGGTGCGGCCGTCGCCACCGCCTGGACACAGGTGAGCGGCCCGGCGACGGTGACCTTCGCCGACACCGGTGCGGCCGTCACCACCGCCACGTTCTTGACGGATGGCACCTACGTGCTCCAGCTCAGTGCGACCGACACGCAATTGAGCAGCTCCAGCCAATGCACGGTATTTGTGCGCCCCGCGGGAATCACGCCCCTGCTGCACCTGCCCTGCAATGAGGGAGCCGGCACGATCGCCCACGACACCTCCGGCCACGGCCGTGATGGCACGCTGGGGGGCGGCGCCACCTGGCTGACCGGCGGCGCCAGCGCCGCGGTCCTGGAATTTGACAAGGTCAGCGGCTCGGTCACGGTTCCCAACTTCCCGCTTGGAGCGGACTTCACCGTCGCCTTCTGGTTCAAGCCCTCCGGCAATGCCGGCGGGACCTACCAGTACTTATTCTCCTGGGGCGTGCCAGGCGCCGTCACCGATTGCGTGGATGCTTATTTGTTTGAGGACGGCGCTGGCGCCTGCCACGACATGTTGCAGACCGTGGCGACGGGTAATTATGAATCGGGCAAGGGGACCACCGATGTCCTTGACCCAAACGCTTACCTCGACGGGCGCTGGCACCACTATTGCCTCACCAGCACCCACACCCAACGGTCCTGGGTGTATCTGGATGGAAGCCTGGTGGCCGATGGCAACCGCGGCAGCTACGCGATCAATCCGGCCGGCAATCTCGTGCTGGGCACCCGATGCGACTTCTTCATGTCTCGCTATTATGGCGGCGCCATGGCCAATGTGTATGTTTTTGACTACGCCTTGGCGGCACCGGAGATCCAGGCGCTGGCCGCCGCACGGCCGGGGAACATGACACCAACCGCCCACGCCGGTCCCGGCAAGACCGTGCTCCTGGCGGATGGCGTGACCCTGGCGGGCGCCTTAAGCGATGACGGCCTGCCGGACCCACCGGCTTTGACGACAGCCACCTGGAGCCTGGTGTCGGGACCCGGGACGGTTTCCTTTGACAATGTCCATGCGCTCAATGCGCACGCTTCCTTTTCCGCGGCCGGCACCTATGTGCTGCGCCTGACGGCAAGCGATTCGGTGCTGTCGGCGTCGGATGATGTGCAGATTACGGTGGTGGCCAACAACCTGGCGCCCGTCGTTAGCGCGGGGCCGGACAAGTCCATCATGCTTCCAGCATCGGTCACGCTGGTTGGCACGGTCAGCGATGAGGGTTTGCCCAATCCGCCGGCCGCCACGTCGTGCACCTGGACGTGCGTCTCGGGGCCCGGGCCCGTCACTTTCGCCAACCCCAATGCGGCCGCGACCACGGCCACGTTCTTCACCGCCGGCACGTACGTGGTGCGGCTGACGGCCACCGACTCGGCGCTGTCCGGCTGGGATGATGTCACCATTATCGCCAGCGGGGTCTATGAGTTTGGGCCCGTCGTCAGCATTATCGCCCCATCCTCCATCACCGTTCCGACCCGGACCGTCAGCCTGGCCGGCAGCGTGAGCGATGATGGCCGGCCGGCGCCGCCCCCCGCGACGTGCGCCTGGTCCGTCGTATCCGGCCCGGGCCCGGTGAGCTTCAGCAACCCGGCGGCCGCCAGCACCACTGCCAGTCTGAGGTGCGCCGGCACGTACGTGCTGCGGCTGACGGCCAGCGACGGCCTGCTCACCGGGCACGCCGACGCCACGATCACGCTGGATGGCGGGGGTTACCTCACCTCCGATTTCAACGGCGACGGCTGCGTGGACGGTGTGGATTTCCTGATCTGGCAGAGCCACTACCCCGCCGCCGCCGGCGCCACCAAGGCCACCGGCGATGCCAACGGCGACGGCAAGGTCGACGGCGTCGACTTCCTCACCTGGCAGGTGGAATACGCCATCTGGCAGTGAGCGCGGCGGCTCAGGCGCGCTTGGACCGCCGGGGGCCTGACCCTTTTTTGCCCGGCTTGAGAAATCGGTCCAGGGCGAAGAGCCGGCGCGGGTTGTCGACAAAGAGCCAGGTGGCGATCTCCTGGGCCCGCGCCAGGTCGAACGAGCCATCCTCCACCTTCTGGGCCAGGGCCGCGGCCACGTTCTGCCGCGCCAGGAGCTGGTGGCCGTACACCCCATCCACGAAACAGTAGTCGCCGCCGAAGGCGCTGATCTTGTTGGCCGGCACCGCATCGAGCCATTCCACCAGCGCCCGCCGCGACAGCTCCGGGCTGATGATGTGTCCCCAGCACATGTCGATGAACACGTTGGGGAAGATCTTCGCCAGCGTGGACAGCTCGCCCACATAGGGGTAGCTGATGTGGAACAGGTCGAACTTCACGTTCGTGTATTCCAGGAACAGGTTGCTCAGCAGGGCCGGATTGGAATCGTAGATAAAGTTGCCGTTGCCGGCGTGGATGCCGGTGTGGAACTGGTAGACCAGGCCCATCTCATCCGCCACCTTGCAGATGAAATGCTGCATGTGGTCGGAAAACGCCTTGGGGGCCTTGATGGCCGGTCGCCAGTCGCCCATGTTCCCATCGCGGAAGAACTCGGTGAAATCGCGCTGGGCCTGGTCCTCGCTCACCTTGTCGAAGCGCAGCGAGCGCTGGTACGCCAGGCCGCACTTCATGCACACGATGCGGCTGCGCGGGTGCAGGTCACGCTGAATGCAGCGGCGGGTGACCTCTTTCCAGTCCTCCAGCGTGTGCACGCGAACGCCCACCTCCTGTCCCTTGGCGGCCATGGCCAGGTGGTGCGTGGGAATGATGAACGGGTCGACCAGGAAGGTGAAGACGAACGGGTCGGGACAATCGGCCTCGGGGGCCCAGTACGGCGAGCGAATGGCCAGGGCGATTTTCGACTTGGTCTTGAGCACGAAGTCGTACCAGCCGCCTTGGCGGCGGGCCGCGCAGAAGCGTTCGTTCAGATCGCCGATGGTCTTCTCGTTGATTCGCTCGATGCCGTACAGCTCGCGCGCTGACAGCGCCAGCGCCCGCAGGTAGCCCGTCGACTCGGCCGCGTGCCAGTGCGGCGCCACCAGCCGCCAGCGCTGAATGAGGTCCTTCTTGGAATCGCGGGCCTCGGCCAGCCCCTCGGCCGACAGCCCGGCCGAACGCAGGTCATCGGAGGCGTAGTGGATCAGCCATTCCGCCAGCACATCCGTATCGGCCGGCCGCTGCGCCTCGGTGGGAAGATGCTCGTGCGTGTCCAGGATCCACAGCGAGTGGATGTGGTCCAGCAGCGTGTCGAAAGCCCTCATGCCAAACTCCTTGTCCTGGGTCAGGCCGGCCGCGCTGAGGCGGCGTGGAATCCGCCGCCCTACGGCATTACGTTACCGAATCGATCCTGCAATGCAATGCGGGAAGACCGACGAAGACTTGGCATTCCTGCCATTGTCTTCTTGCCTTGCCGCGCGCCTGGCCGTACGATCTGAGCGGCATTTTCGGGACGAATCCATGATTTCGCGCATCCACAGCATGGTCTTGCAGGGCATCGACGCCACGGCGTGCGAGGTGGAGGTGGATGTGGCGCGCGGGCAGAGCGGGGAGTTCCACCTGGTGGGATTGCCCGATGCGGCGGTGAAGGAGTCGATCAGCCGCGTGCAGTCGGCGATGCGGAACTGCGGGTATCGCTGGCCGGGTCCGAAGGTGACGATCAGCCTGGCGCCGGCGGATGTGAAGAAGGAAGGTCCGGCGTTCGATCTGCCCATTGCCCTCGGGGTGATGCTGGCCGGCGGGGAACTGGTGAGCGAGGGCGAGAACAAGCATGCCCGGTACCTCATCCTGGGCGAGCTGGCCCTGGATGGCCGGCTGCGGCATGTCAAAGGCGCGCTGGCGGCGGCCATGCTGGCGCGGGCCCTGGAGATGACGGGCATCGTGCTGCCGCGGGCCAACGCCGCCGAGGCGGCCGTCGTGGACGGCATCGAGGTGATCGGCTGCGACAACCTGACGCAGGCCGTGGGGTTCCTCTCGGGCGAGCTGCCCATCGAGCCGACGCAGGTGGACCTGGATTCGGTGGTCGCCGCCGCCTCGCACTACGAAATTGATTTTGGCGATGTGCGCGGCCAGGCGGCGGCCAAGCGTGCGATCACCGTGGCGGCGGCGGGGCACCACAACTTGCTGATGATCGGCCCGCCCGGCAGCGGAAAAACGATGTTGGCCAAGCGGCTGCCGACGATTCTGCCCGGACTCTCCACCGAGGAATCCCTGGAGACCACGCGGATTTACTCTTCGCGTGGGCTTTTGGGCGAGGGTCAGAGCCTGCTGGCCACGCGGCCGGTGCGCACGCCCCACCACTCCGCCTCGCCGGCCTCGCTGGTGGGCGGCGGCACGGTGCCGCAGGCGGGCGAGATTTCACTGGCGCACCACGGCGTGCTGTTCCTGGATGAACTGCCGGAATTCCCGCGCGCCACGCTGGAGATGATCCGCCAGCCGCTGGAGGATGGCTGCGTGACGATCCCGCGCGTGCACTCGACGGTCCGCTTCCCGGCCCGCATCATGCTGGTCGCGGCCATGAACCCCTGCCCGTGCGGCTACGCCACCGACCCCAAGCGCAAGTGCAACTGCCACCCGTCGGCCGTGGAACGCTACATGGGGCGGATCAGCGGGCCCTTAATCGACCGTATCGATATCCACATCGAGGTGCCGGCCGTGAGCTTTCGCGAGCTGCGGGCCGAGACCGGCGACGGCCTGACCAGCGTGCAGATGCGCGAGCAGGTGGTGGCCGCACGGGCCGTGCAGCGGCGGCGATTCGGCGATGGCACCACCTGCAACGCCACGATGACCAGCCGGCAGCTTCGCACGCACTGCAAGCTGGATGCGGCCGGCGAGACGCTGCTCAAGCAGGCGCTGAACGAGATGGGCCTGTCGGCGCGGGCCCACGACAAGGTGCTGCGCGTCTCGCGCACCATTGCCGACATGGAAGGCGCGGCGGACATCGCGGCCCATCACCTCGCCGAGGCGGTGCAGTACCGACGGCTGGACCGGAAGATGTGAAAGCGATGGAAGTGTTTCATTGGTGCCACGGCTGCGTTGTGTGCAGCCGTGCGCTGTGCGTCCGCAAGAACAAAAGGTTCATTGGTTTCCGTAGAACCTCGCCTCTAGACGGAAGGCACATCGCACGGCTGCAAAAAACGCAGCCGTGGCACCCTGGATGTGTGGCACAGTCGCCCTCGGCTGTGCTTTTTGGGAATCGGCACAGCCGAGGGCGGCTGTGCCACACAAGAAAGCTCCAACATGCACGGTCTGCTTGAAGACGTGATTTCCAGGTTCCCCCCGCTGAGCACCTGCGCCGGCGATATTGACCGGGCGTTCGAACTGCTTCGGGCCTGCTATGCCCGGGGCGGCAAGATCCTGCTGGCCGGCAACGGCGGGTCGGCGGCGGATGCGGAGCACTGGTCCGGCGAGCTTCTCAAGGGTTTTGCCTCCAAGCGGCCGCTGGCGGGCGAGCCGCGCAAAAAGCTCCCGGCCGAGCTGGCCGCCGGGCTCCAGGAGGCCTTGCCGGCGATTCCGCTGACGGCATTTATCGCCCTGAACACCGCCTTCGCCAACGATGTTAACGCCGCCTTCGCCTTCGCCCAGCTTGTCTGGGGCCTGGGCCGGGAAGGCGATGTCCTTGTGGGTCTGAGCACCTCCGGCAATGCGGCCAACATCCTGCACGCGGCGGATGTCGCCAAGGCCAGGGGCATGGCCGTCCTGGGCCTGACCGGCGCAACCGGCGGGAAACTGGCGGCCAAGACGGATGTGTGCATTCGCGTGCCCGAGACGGTGACCTACAAGATACAGGAGCTTCACCTGCCGGTATACCACTGCTTGTGCCTCATGCTCGAGGAAGCGTTCTTCGGCGGGAAGTGAACCACTCTCCTCCTTTTGCCGCGAGTGCGAAAGTTTCGCACTCGCGCCACCCCTCAGGGGCGAAAGTTTCGCCCCTGCGCCCCCTCCAAGTGTAAACCGTTTACACTTGGTCCCCCAGACCGCCTCAGGTGACAACCGTTGCACCTCCCCTCACGTGTGCATCACGCACACCTGGCCGACGCGGTGAATCATCGCGCGTCGGACCACGGGACCTCCAGCCAAAAAAGCGTCGGGCACGGCCGATTCGATGATCAACCGTGCCCGACTAAAAGGTTTGGACCTGCGTGTGCAGGTGCGTCGCCTGCTACCGCAGGCCACCTCGTATACCATCTGTCATGGATCACCTCCTCTCATCATTGGGACCTCCCGGCGGGGGCCGCCGGGCTGCTAGTAAACCCCTTGGACGCCTCCAAGGGCCCACACCATCAGCCGCCGGAGCGGCATCCTGGCGGAGCGAGGAGCGAGGAAAGCTCACCGCTCACCCATGATCATACCCCCGAACCCCCTTTTGCGGAAAAAAAATCCGTCGAAAATCGCGCAAAACCGAAGCAGGCGCTGGTATTCCCCTCACACCCGCGCCAGACCGCACGACGGCCGGCATGGCCCGGCGCGCTGGTGTACACACCAGGATGGAGCCTCCTCTTCCGGCCGCCGCGCCGGCGGCCGGCATGCTGCGCGAATACAATTCGGCAAGTGGGGAAGTGAGGTTGATGAATTACCAACATGCACATCCGGCACACGAGCACGGCTTGGGCGCCCTCTTCGGCCATACCCTCGGGCATGAGCATATCCATGGCATCCACGGTGGCGGCCACGCGTCGCATCACGCGGCGATGGCGGCCGATTTTGGCCGCCGGTTCTGGGTCTGCCTGGCCCTGACGGTGCCGCTCTTAGCGACGTCGCGGTCGATACACGAACTGCTTCACCTGCCGCCGATGCTGCCGGGAGGCAGCGCGTACGCGGAATGGGCGCTGGCCAGCGTCATCTTCGTGTACGGAGGCTGGCCGTTCGTGCGCGGGCTGGTCGAGGAGATCGCGGCGGGCGCCCCAGGCATGATGACCCTGGTGGGCCTGGCCATCTCGGTGGCCTACGCGTATAGCTCGGCGGTGGTCTTCGGCGTGGCCGGGTCCGTGTTCCTGTGGGAACTGGCCACGCTGATCGACGTGATGCTCCTGGGGCACTGGATCGAGATGCGCTCGCTCCTGGGCAGCTCGCGGGCGCTGGAAAACCTGGCGGCGCTGCTGCCCTCGCACGCCCACCGGCTCATGAACGGCCAGACGCAGGATGTGCCCGTCGCCAGCCTGAAAGTGGGCAATCGCGTCCTGGTCAAGCCGGGAGAGAAGGTGCCGGCGGATGGTCGGATTCTCGAGGGCCGCACGGAAATCAACGAGTCGCTGCTCACGGGCGAGAGCCGGCCGGCCGAGAAGGCCGAGGGCAACGAGGTGATCGGCGGGTCCATCAACGGTGAGGGCGGCTTCACCATGGAGGTCCGGAAGGCCGGCAAACAGACGTATGTGGCCCAGGTCGTCGAACTGGTTCGCGCGGCCCAGGAGTCGCGCTCGCGGATGCAGGATCTGGCCGGCCGGGCGGCCGTGGCGCTGACGGTGATCGCCGTGTCGGTCAGCGCCATCACCCTGGCGGCCTGGCTGACGCAGGGCGCCAGCTTCGCCTTTTCGCTTCAGCGCGCGGTCACCGTCATGGTCATCACCTGCCCGCACGCCCTGGGACTGGCGGCGCCGCTGGTCATCGCGGTTTCCACGAGCCTCTCGGCCCGCCATGGGTTGTTGATTCGAAACCGCGCGGCCTTCGAACGCGCGCGAAAGGTACAGGCGGTCCTGTTCGACAAGACCGGCACGCTCACCGAAGGCCGATTCGCCGTGGCCGAGGTGATTTCGCTGGACGGCGTGGACGCCCGCGAAATCCTGCGCCTGGCGGCGGGAATCGAAAGCCGCTCGGAGCACCCGATCGCGCGCGGCATCGTGGAGGAGGCGCGGCATCGCGGCATCGTGCCGGCGGCAACGCAGGAGTTTCGCGCCTTCCCCGGCCGCGGCGCCCGGGCCATTATTGAGGGCCGCTCCGTGCGCGTGGTTTCGGAGGGCTACCTGCGCGAAAACGGCATGACCGTTGAAGACGCGCGCCTGGCGGGCGCCCTGGAGCAGGGGCGAACGCTCGTATATGTGCTGACCAACGGCGACGTCCTCGGCGCCCTGGCCCTGGAAGACGTCATTCGTCCGCAGTCGTACGCGGCCATCCGACATCTGCGGCAGATGGGCATCCAGGCGATGATGCTCACCGGCGACAGCAGCGCCGCCGCCGCACGCGTGGCCGGCGAGCTGAAACTGGATGATTATTTCGCCGACGTGCTGCCCGGCGAGAAGGCCCAGAAGGTGAAGGAAGTGCAGGCGCGCGGGCTGGTGGTGGCGATGGCGGGCGATGGCGTCAACGATGCGCCGGCGCTGGCGACGGCCGATGTGGGCATGGCCATCGGGGCCGGGGCCGATGTGGCCATCGAAGCGGCCGACGTGGTGCTGGTTCGCTCCGACCCGCTGGACGTGACAGCCGCCATCGACCTGGCACGGGCCACCTACCGCAAGATGGTCGAGAATCTGCTGTGGGCCACGGGCTACAACGTGGTAGCGATTCCGCTGGCCGCCGGCGTGCTGTACACAGCCGGGATTACGCTTTCTCCCGCGGCCGGCGCGGCCTTGATGGCGGTCTCCATGACGGTTGTGGCGATCAATGCTCGGCTGCTGCGCATCCGGCGCCGGTAGCTAAGACAAATCACGTCTGAATGCCCCCTCATCGGGACGGAGTTGCCGCAACTGACTGGGCTCTAAATCGGGTAGGCCGGGGCCTCA
>PMYD01000052.1:33111-45708 GCA_003171335.1 Phycisphaerales bacterium | reverse complement strand
CCATCACTAGCCCAGCCGGCGAGAGAGAAAGTAAACCCGAACCCAAGATTCCATGCGATAGAGCAGGCGGACCCTGGGGTGGATTGCCAAACCTGTCAATTGGTCAATTCGTCAATTAGTCAATTGGTCGGGCCATTGCGCCCAATGGCCAGTTGACGAATCGACGAGTTGACTAATTGACGAATTGACTGATTGACCACTTGACCCACCGGCAATTCCCCCGACCCGGTCCGGAGTTGCGTCCGGCCGGCGACTGTACTTTGACAAGTGAATAGCGACCTGAGGGCACCTGCGGCCCTAAAGAAAAACCGCTTCCCGAGGCGATAGAAAACAGGATGGACTGGCCGTGCACCCCGGCGGGCGCACGAAGGCCTGCCCTTTCCAGGCCGGGTCAAATCGTGTGAGAAACGCCTGGCGGCCGATTGCGTTGCACCAAGGAAGGCACTACGATGCGCGATGTATTGCTGCGGTCACGCCTCACGGATGGGAGAGCCCAGCAGGTGGAACAGACGTACGCAGGGCAGCGGATCCACATGATCGGGATCGGCGGGGCCGGGATGCGAGCGCTGGCGGAAATGCTCGTCCAGCGCGGCGCCATCGTCACCGGCAGCGATCTGGCGGCCAGTGCGGCCACGCACCGGCTGTCGGAGCTGGGCGTCGAGGTGGCCATCGGCCAGCAGGGCGAGAATCTGCCCCTGCTGTGCGACCGCGTGGTGTACTCGGCGGCCGTGCACAGCGAGAACCCCGAATTCGTCGCCGCCTCCGAGCGCAACCTGCGCTGCCTGAAATACAGCCAGATGCTTGGCGAGATCATGTCCAAGAGCTGCGGCGTGGCCATCTCCGGCACGCACGGCAAGAGCACCACCACGGCCATGGTGGCCTGCGCCCTGTCGGCGGCGGGCGCGGACCCGAGCTTCATCATCGGCGCCACCTGCCCGCAGCTTGGCGGCCCCAGCCATGCCGGGGCGGGCAAGCTGTTCGTGGCCGAGGCGTGCGAGTTCGATCGCAGCTTTTTAAACCTTCAGCCCACGTTCGCGGCGGTGCTGAACATCGAGGAGGACCACCTCGACTGCTACAAGGATCTCGACGGCATCATCGAGGCCTTCCGCAGTTTCATCGCCAAGTTGCCGGTGGATGGGGTGGCGATTTTAAACGGCGAGGACCGCACGGTGGCCCTGGCCGCCCGCGGGGCCGTGTGCGAGGTGCAGACCTTCGGCCTGGCCGAGGGCCTGATGTGGCAGGGGCGGGAGATTGAATGCCGCAATGGCATGTATTGCTTTGCGGTGTACCACACCGGCCGCGAGTTCTGCCGCATCGAGCTGACCGTGCCGGGCCTGCACAACGTGTACAATGCCTTGGCGGCGGCGGCCATGCTGCATCAGTGCGGCTTAAGCCCGCGGGAGATTTCGTCGGGCCTGAGCAGCTTTGCCGGCACGCTGCGGCGGATGACCGTCAAGGGCCAGGGCCGCGGCATCACGGTGGTGGATGATTACGCCCACCACCCGACGGAGATCCAGGTGACGTTGCGGGCGCTGCGCGACCGCTACAGCCCGCGGCGGCTGATGTGCGTCTTCCAGCCGCACCAGCATTCGCGGACGCGGTTCCTGCTGAAGGATTTTTCGCGCAGCTTCTCCTCCGCCGACATGGTGCTGCTGCCGGACATATATTTCGTCCGCGACAGCGTGCGGGAGAAGGACTATATTTCCTCCCAGGACCTGGCGGCGCAGATCCGCCTCCAGGGCGGGCAGGCGGTGTACCTGAAGAGCTTTGCCGAGATTGCCCAGCACCTGAAAAGCACGCTCACCGAGGGTGACCTGGTCGTGACGATGGGTGCGGGAAACGTGTGGGAAATTGCCGATGACGTGGTTCGCTGGCTTGGAGTCGATCGTTAAGCTCGAAGAGCCGCTGGCGCCGCGGACGTGGTTTCACATTGGCGGCGCAGCGCAGTTTTTCGTTGAGCCCCAGAGCCCCGAGCAACTGACCGAGGTGGTCCGCCGCTGCCGGCAGGAGCAGGTGAGCCTTCGCGTGCTGGGCGATGGCGCCAACCTGCTGGTGGATGATGCCGGCGTCAAGGGCGTGGTGGTGCACCTGTCGGGCGAGGTCTTCCAGCGGGCGCTGTTTGCCGATGGCCTGCTGGAGGTGGGGGCCGGGCGCGACATGCCACGGCTGGTGCTGCACTGCGTGCACGAGGGCTGGGCGGGCCTGGAGTGCCTGACGGGCATTCCCGGCACGGTCGGCGGCTGCGTGCGGATGAACGCGGGGGGGCGGTTCGGCGATGTGGGCAGCGTGGTGGAATCCGTCGAGGTGATGGACAACGATGGGGCCATCTTCACCCGCACCCGCGATGACCTGGTGTTCGGCTACCGCTCCACGAATATCACCAGCAAGCTGATCCTGGGCGCCACCTTCCGCGTGAACGAGGATGACCCGCACCGCATCCTCCGCCAGGTGAAGGAAATCTGGATCTACAAGAAGAACTCCCAGCCGCTGGGCCATCCCAACGCCGGCTGCATCTTCAAGAACCCGCGCGGCCTGTCGGCCGGAGCATTAATCGATCAGGCCGGCATGAAGGGCCATCGCATTGGTGGGGCGTACGTCGCCCAGAAGCACGCCAACTTCATCCTGGCCGACCCTGGCACGCGGGCCAGCGATGTGCTGAAACTGATCAACTGCATCCGCGAAGCGGTGTACAACAAGTTTGAGATGTATCTCGAGTTGGAACTTGAGGTCTGGTGATGAAGAGATACACAAAGATCACAAAGAACACGAAGTAAGAAGAGAAAGAAGAAAGAGAGTAAGAGAGTAAAGGCCGGAGTCAGCGGCGGGCGTTAACCCATGGGGCTGAAGAGTCACGTTGACAGCTTCGGGAAGGAAGAGCCGATTCCCGCGGAGCTGGAGGAGGTGACCAAGAGAATAATCGGTGCGGCCATCGAGGTGCACAGGCACCTGGGGCCGGGATTCCTGGAGAGCGTCTATGAGCGGGCGCTGATCCACGAGCTGAATCTCCAGGGCATGACGGTGAAACGGCAGGTGCCGGTGCGCGTGACGTATAAAGGCTTAGAAATTGCAGGCCAGCGAGCCGATATTATTGTGGATCCCGGAGTGATTCTTGAACTGAAGATGGCCGAGGCATTGGAGCCGGCTCACGCGGCCCAGTTATTGAGTTACCTGAAGGCCACTGGACTGCGCCTGGGCCTGCTGATTAACTTCCACAGCCGGTGGCTCAAGGACGGCATCAAACGTGTTGTGAACTAAATGAATGAGGCCTGACTCTTAGGTTCCAAGCCTCTTTCTGATTGCGTTTGTTTTCACCTTTGTGTTCTTTGTGATCTTCGTGGTCTTTGTGTTCAGCCTGTGATTATTGAAAAGACCTTCTGGTTCAAAACGGATTGAGAACCATGATCGCATCCAAGAGCATCTTCGATAAGGCACTCGACATCCTGGTCCTGATGGGCGGCCCGTCGACGGAGCGGGAGGTGTCGCTGGTGAGCGGCCGGGCGGTGGCGGATGTGCTGGAAGCGTGCGGCCACCGCGTGCGCCGCAAAGACATCTCCCCGGAAGATCTTTCCGCCTTTGAAGGCCCGCGGCCGGATGTGGTGTTCATCGCCATGCACGGGGCGTTTGGCGAGGATGGCCAGGTGCAGCGGCTGTGCGAGCAGCGCGGGCTGCCGTATGTCGGCTCCGCGCCCAAGGCCAGCGCCACGGCGATGGACAAGGCGGCGGCCAAGGCGGCCTACCGCAGCGGCGGACTCAATACGCCCGATTGGGCGGTGCTCACCGGCGGCGACACGCCAGCCAGGCGCAAAGAAGCCCTGGCGCGGATCGGCCTGCCCTGTGCACTCAAACCCGTCGACGGCGGCTCCAGCGTCGATGTGAGCCTGGTCACCACGGCCACAGCGCGCAAGGCGGCGATTGAACTGCTGCTGGGCAAGTACGGAAAGGCGCTCTTAGAGCCGCTGATCCGCGGCCGCGAGTTGACCGTCGGCGTGCTGGGCGAGCAGGCCCTGCCGCCGGTGGAAATCCGGCCCAAGGGCGACTTCTACGACTACGCCGCCAAGTACATCAACGACGATACGGAATATCTCTTCGAGTATGGGCTGGACGCGGCCACGGTCCAGCGCCTCCAGGCGGCGGCCCTGGGCGCTCACCGCGTGCTGGGCTGCCGCGACCTGTCGCGCAGCGACTTCATTCTCGACGGCGCGGGCGCTGCCTGGCTGCTGGAGACCAACACGATTCCCGGCTTCACCAGCCATTCGCTGCTGCCCAAGTCGGCAGCGCGGATCGGCATCCCCATGCCCCGGCTCTGTGAGATGCTGGTGAAGATGGCCCTGGATCGCGGGTGCGCCCAGCCGGTATGGCTGGCCTGCCCCAAGGCGGCCCAGGCGATGCAAAAGGCTGAGCCGGCGGCCGAAATAAAACTGGCGGCAACGCGATGAAACGCAAAAGCAAATCCCGTGCGGCGGCCAAGGAGCCCGGCCTTCTGGCACGCTGGTGGATGGGGCTGGATATCACCGCCCGCCACAAGACCATCCTGGGCCTGATCCAGGCCTTCTTCCTGGCGGCCCTGGCCGGCGGGTCCATCTGGGGCGTGCTGGCGGCCAAGAAGTTCGTCTTGACGCAGCCGGATTTCGCTCCCGCCACCGCCCTGACGCACCTGGAACTGGCCGACCGGCCCGAGTGGATGACCGACGCCCTGGCGGAGGACATTCGCGCCGAGTTGATGGGCGGCAGCGATGTCCAGAATTGGGTCTTCGACCCGACGCTGACGCGGCGCGTGGGCCAGGCGGCGGCGGCCTGCCCGTGGATCAAATCGATTCAAAACGTGGAGATCGAGCGGCAGTACGCAGCGGCGGCCGTGGAAGATCCTCGTGCGGCCGGCCGCATCATCGTGCGGGCGCAGTATCGCCGGCCGGTGGCGGTCCTGGAAAGTGGTCGCGATCAGTACGTCGATGCCCAGGGCGTGCTCCTGCCCGCGGAGCAGGTGGCCAAGCTGGGCATCGCGCAGCTACCGAAAATAATCAACCAGACGGCGGCGTGCCCGCAGGTGGGGCAGGTCTGGCGGGGGCCGGACATCCAGGCGGCGCTGACCGTGCTGGGTCTGCTGGAAAAAAAGTCCTACTATCACGAGATCACCGCCGTCGATGTCGATTGCCGACGGAACGCCTGGTCGGGCGGAAATTCGCCGATCATACTTTTTGCGGGCTCGGACGAGGTGCTGACGCGGATCTGCTTCGGCTCGCTGCCCGTGGGCAATCTCGACCGCGTGCCGGGCCAGCCCACCACCGCGAGAAAAATGGGCTACCTGGACGGCTGGTATAAGCTGAACGGCCGGCGGCTGGCGGGACCGGAGCTGCTGGACCTGAGGTTCGAGACGAGTCTTACGGTCAGCCCCCGCGACTATGTGCCGGGCAGCTCGCTGGCGGTTTCAGGAAACTGACCCCAGTTTGTATTTCGTTCCCTCCGAGGACACGTGGTTGCAAAAAGACGCAACCACAGCACCCCGTTCCGCCGGTCATCACACCCGATCGCGCCAGCGCCACCACGGCGGCTTGCCCAGCACGCGCGGACGGGTGAGCCGCTCCAGCAGGGGCGTGAACGTATTCATCACCAGCACGGCGATGTACGCGTCCAGGGGGAAGATCACGTACAGCCGCAGCAGCATGGCCAGCGTGCCGCAGCCGATGCCGAAAATCACCTGGCCGCCGCGCGTCACCGGCCGGCTGGTCCATTCGGGCGCCAGCAGGATGGCCGCCAGCAGCAGCTCGCCGCCGGCCAGGTGATAGTTCAGGAAGGTAAAGCCCACCGGCCAGCCTTCGGCCAGCAGCGGCCACCAGATGGTGCGCACCTGACCATCCTGGCCGGCCAGTTGCACCGGCGCCACGGCCACCACCGCCGCCGCCGAGAGAATCATCGCCACCGGCAGCGGCCAGAGCACGTAGTGGCGATAGATCAGGTACACCCCCACCAGGAGCAGGATGACCGTGGAGGTCTCGCCGATGCCCCCGGCGCTGGGGCCGTACAGCAGGTCGCGGATATCCGGCTGCTCCAGCAGCGCATCGGTGATGGTGGCGTAGCGCGGGTGGTGGGGGTCGTACAGGCCGCGGAGCATCGCCGCCGGGTGGCGCAGGAGATAGCCATCGGCGCTGTCTTCAGGCGGCGGGGCGGCCAGCCAGCCGCGATAGCCGGCCGGCACGCGGCTGGCGCACACATCGCCGGTAATCACCTTGGCCGGCGCCAGCAGCGGCCACAGCGCCGGCTGGGCCGCGGAGGCGAACATCGCCGCCACGGCCAGGCGGCCCACCAGGGCCGGCTGCCACAGGAAATGGCCCACGCCCCCGAAGATGGCCTTGCCCACCAGTGTGGCAAACGCCGAGCCCACCACCGGCACGTACCAGGGCACCTGGGGCGGCAGCGTGAGGGCCAGCAGCAGGCCGGTCAGCGCGGCGTGCGTCCGCGAGTTCATCGCCGGTGCGCTCATCACGCGAAAGCACGCCCACTCGAAAATCAGGCAACTGCCCACGCACAGGACGGCCACGATGCCAGCGCGGAAGCCGAAGAACACGATGCCCGCCGCCAGCGGCGCCAGCGCCGCCAGCAGGAGTATGCGAAAGACCGTGCGGCTGCGCTCGGGGGCGCGCAACGCCGGGGCGGTCTGCGGCCAGCGCGCCAGGCGCGCGACCGCCGGCTGAGCGCCGCTGCCGGACACNNTGAAAGCCTGTGCCACCAGGCTGTCCCCGGTCAGTCACGGTGGGCTCGTCTCCTTGGCGCTGTCGGCCCCAGGGCCTTGGCGGCCATTTTCAAGCGGGTCATCCGCGCGGCCAGCGGAATGCTGGCCGGGCACACGTAGCTGCATACGCCGCAGCCGATGCAGGCCTGCACATCGTACCGGGCCGCCCGGCTGACTTGCCCCAGCTCGTACAGGTCGTTCAGTTCCGCCACGTTCAGCCGCACGGGGCATTGATCGGTGCACCAGCCGCAGCGAATGCACACGCTGGGGGGCTGTTCCCCGCTGGCCGGCAGAACCAGCACGGCCGAACTGGCCGGGCCGATCACCATGCGGTCGCCTTCGAGTCGCGCGCCGGTCATGGGCCCGCCGCACCAGACCAGCGCGCCAGCGGCGGGGTCCACCCGCTCTATCGCCAGGGCGTCCCCGGCGGGCGTGCCCAGCGGCAGGAGGTAGTTGCCCGGCATGCTGGCGCCGCGGCCGGCCACGGTGACCACGCGGCGTGTCATCGGCTCTCCGGTGGTGATGCACCGGCTGATGGCCAGGCAGGTGGCAATGTCGAGCACGCCCACGCGGACCTCCAGCGGTTTTCCGCCCGGGCGGACGGTCCGCCGCGTGATGATCCGCGTCAGCATAACCGGGTGGCCCGCGGGGTATTTCCGCTCCAGCGCCAGCGCCTCGACGCCCAGTTCCTCGGCCCGCTCGGCGGCCCGGCGGTAGCGGCCGCTGGAATGCACATCGACGGCCAGCGCTGCGCGGCTTGCACCAATCGCCCGGGCGGCCAGCAGCAGCCCATCGACCACGGAGGCCCCGTGCTCGATGAGCATGCGGTGGTCAGCGGTGAGGCAAGGCTCGTTTTCCAGTCCGTTGGCGATGATCGTGTCGGCGTTGGCGGTGCGGGCCGCCTCCACCCAGTCGGCCAGGGGCATGACCGGGCGGCTGCACGTCACCAGGCCGGCGGCGGCGATCTGCTCGAGGATGGTGTCGGGGTCCTCCATCGCGGCGACCTCGGCGGCCGGTGCGGCGGCTTTCTCCGCGGCGGCTAGACTCTGATTGGCCGAAGGAACGATCTCCACGGCCTGGCAAAGGGTCGTTCCCGGCGGCTCGCCGGCCAGCTCGGCCGTCGCCAAGCCCCAGACGATTCCATCGACGGGCGAAAACACCGGCAGCCGGCCGCCGGCGATGCCGATCCGCTCGCCGGCACGAACCACGGTATCAGCCCCTACCTCGGCCGTCGCGTCGCCCAGGCCGCACACATCCAGCGGCACGCGAAGCCGTCGGGGCACAGGCGCGGCGGCGATGGCCCGCCCGCGGGTCGCGCGCTTGTCATCCGGCAGGACGATGCCGCCCAGGAATGTCTCGAACCGGCGCCACGCCATGGCAGCATGGTAAGCAATTGCACCTGCCGACGCGAAGCGGGAAAGGGCGCATCCGTTTCGCTTGCATTACAGCCGGCCAGACTTATGCTACACGCCGTCTATTCAGCGAGGTCCACATGAGTGATGAAAGGTACATTCCGGCCGCCGCCGAAGGCGCCGAACCGGTCGAAATATCCGCCCTGGCCGGCCCTGCCGAAACCTCCGACGATGCGCCAACGGCCGAGGCCGCGGGTCAGGCCGAATCCGAGGCGGCAGGGGCCGCCGAACTGGAGGCCGCGGCCGCCGCCGGCAGCAGCCTGGCTGATGTGGATGTGGCGGCGATCGAAGCCATCCTCTTCGCCACTGACACGCCGCTGTCGCCGGCCAAGCTGGCCGAGGTGGCCTGCCTGGAAGGCGGCCGGCGGGCCGCGCGAAAGGCCGTCGAGATTCTCAACGAGCGCTATGCCGCCGCGGGCTGCGCCTTCCGCATCGAGTCCCTGGCCGGCGGCTACCAAATGATGACGCTGCCGGAGTACAACGATGTGCTGGCGCGGCTGCTGAAGGTTCGCAACGAGAGCAAGCTGACGCAGGCCGGCCTGGAGACGCTGGCGATCATCGCCTATAAGCAGCCCATCCTCCGCGCGGATGTCGAAGCCATCCGCGGCGTCTCGACGGGCGAGGTGGTGCGCACGCTGATGGAGAAGGGGTTGGTCAAGATCGTCGGCCGCGCTGAGGAAATCGGCCGGCCCATGCTGTACGGCACGACGCGGCGGTTTCTCGAGGTCTTCGGGCTTTCGAGCCTGGCCGACCTGCCCAAGGTCGAGGAACTCGCCAGCGGCGCTTTGGCCGCCAAGCCGGCCGAATCGGCCCCGGCTGCCGGGCTTGTGACGCCATCGGCCCAACCGCAAGCGGCCCAGAGACCGACCGCTGAAACATTGAACCCGGTTCCTGGGGAGCAGGCCGCGGACGAACAGGCCTAGGTGGTGCCACGGGTGCGTTGTTTGCACCCGTGCGCCGTGTGAAGCATCTACGCGAAGGGCTCCTTGGTATCCGCGGGACCCCTCGTTTCTTAGACGAGGGGTGGTCATTTGCCCCTAAAGAAGCAACGCCACAACGGCAGCAGCAATTCCTGCGTACCCCATTGAACCAATCTGCCTTCTGGTTCCCACAGCGCACGGCTGCAAACGACGCAGCCGTGGCACCAGACTTACTTTGACGAATTGACTAATTGACCCTCTGACCATCCCTCCGATTAACCAATTAACCGGTTAACCGATTAACCTCCTTGGCCCGCGGCGTCCGATAAAAAAGACATGGCACGGATGCCATCGAGGCTTGCATGGATGCTGGCGCTGGTCACGGCGGCCGCTGCGCTGAATGCGCCGCGGGCCTGGGCCCAGGGGGAGACCGTGCGCAGCCTCGTTGCGCACATCGACTTTGAAAGCGAAATCGAAACCGGCCAGCAGATTCCCCGCGGCTGGATCAAGAGCGAGCTGCCGGGCGTGATCCTGCCGCCGGATGTGCATTTCCCCAAGTACTACCTCGAGGGCTGCCTGTGCGAGCAAAACCCGCATGGCGGCAAGGTGTGCTTCCAGATGGGCCTCAACGGGGGGAACATCGCGTACACCTTCTCGCCGGGACTGCCCGCTTTTCCCGACAGCGATTACCTGCTGACCGGCTTTGTGCGCACCAGCGGTTTGAAGGCCGCGCGGGCGCAGGTGCGGCTGTTCATGGTGGATGCCCTGGGACAAGTGCTGTCGCCGACGATGACGGTTTCGGAGCCCCTGGGCGAACCGGGAAGTGAAGCGGATGGGCACTGGCAGCCCTTCCAGGTCCGCCTGAAGGCCACCAGCCTCGAAGGGGCGCGGTTGCAGATCACGCTGGCGCTGGTGCAGCCGGAGATATGGCGCGACCGTTCCGAGCTGCACGTCTACCAGCAGGACATTGAGGGCTCGGCCTTCTGGGACGACCTGCGGGTGTACCGGCTGCCCCGGGTGCGCCTGAGCACGGATGTGCCGGGCAACGTCTTTCCGGCCGGCACGCCGGCGCACCTGCGGATCACGATTCAGGGCGTCGAGCAGGTGGACTCGGGCGTGATGCTGACGATCCGCGATGCCGCCGGCATCATCCGCCGCCAGCAGGTGGTCAACGGCCGGGGCAGCGATTGGCACGGCGACCAGTGGGTCCTGCCGCTGTCGAAGCTGGAGCCGGGGCGGTATGAGGCCGAATTGATGGTCACCACGGCCGAAGGCGCGCTGACGCGGCGGATGTGCCGCTTCATCTGCCTGGCCGAGGTGCCCAGCGTGCAGCGGGCCAGCCTGGGGTTGTATCTCACCGGCGTGTCGATGGAGCAGGCGCCCACGGCGCTGGTGCTGGCCAGCCAGATGCGCGCGGGGGCGGTCAAGTTCTCGGCCTGGCTGGGACACGGCGAGGTGAAGGCGGACCTGCCGGAGAGTCATCGGGCGGATGCGCCGTCCGGGGATGACGCCATGCTGGCCATCTTGGGCAAGGCGCACGCACTGGGCATGACGCCCGAGCTGGTGCTCGATCGTCTACCCGCCGATATCGTCGGGAGGCCGGAGTCCTCGCGCACGCTGCTGGACACGCTGTCTTCCCCGCCGCCGGCACTGGAAGACGCCATGCTGCTGATGCTCGCGCGCTACGGCCTGCAGGTGGGCTCCTGGCAGGTCGGGCCGCCCTTCAGCGAGCAGGTGATCTGGGATGCCGAAGCGCCCGCCGCCTACCAGACCGTCTCCAAATGGATGCGGCGGATCCTGGATCATCAGAACGTCCTGTTAAGCTGGAATGCCGATTTCGACTACCAGCTCAAGGTTCCCGCCCGGCTGAGCCTGGCCGTGGGCAGCGCCTGCCAGCCCCAGGAGCTGCCTGGCATCCTGGCCCAGTTCAACGGGCGGATCGGCGATGTGTACATCGATACGACGGCCGGCTCGCTGACGCGGCTGGGCAGGCTGTCGGACCTGGCGCTGCGCTATGCGTACATGCGGTCCGCCGGGGCCGAGCAGATCTTCATGCCGCCGCCGTGGAAGATCCTGGAGGATGGCACGTTTGAACCGGATGAGTTGCTGATTGTCGGCCGCACGCTGGCCGGCTGGCTGGGCGACACGCAGTGCACGGGCGTGGCGCGGCTGAGCGAATCGACGGTGGCCGTGATCTTCCGCAAGGGCGCCGAAGGGCGGATGCTGCTGCACAGCCAGGGCAATGCGGCGGAGGAGCCGCCGATTCGACTGCGGCTGCCGGAGGCGGCCTTCGGCGTGGACCTGTGGGGCCGCCGCCACGAGTTGACCCGCCAGGATGACCAGGTCATCCTGCCGGTGGATGGCCAGCCCATGATCATCGCCGGCTGTGACGCCGATGCCCTGGCGCTGCGGGCCAGCCTGCGCGTGGCCCCCGAAGTGCTGAACAGCCAGTTCGACCGGCAAAGCGTGGCCATCAGTTTCGTCAACCCGTATGGCCAGCCCGTGACCGGCACCGTGAAGCTGACCGCCCCGGAAGGCTGGACGGTGCAGCCGCGCATGCTGCGCTTTGGCCTGGAGCCGGGGCAGGAGTGGTCCAGTCCGCTGTCGGTCTGGTTCCCGTACCGCGAGACGACGGGGCTCAAGAAGATGGATGTCCGCGTCGAGGTGGAGGCCCGCGATGGGCGATTCATCGAGGCGCCGGCCTACTTCTACCTGACGCCGCGCGATGTGGACTTCGACACGTTCATCGCGCTGCAGCCCAACGGCGACATGGAGGTCCGTGCCAGCATCCTGAATCGCTCCAGCGGGCCCATCAGCTACGAATGCTTCGCCCAGGTGCCCAACCGCGCCCGCCAGAGCACGCTGATCCGCCAGTTAGCGCCCGGGGCCCGCGCCGAAAAAGTCTTCCGATTCCCCCGCGGCACCGACCTGTACGGCAAGGTGCTGCACACCGGCCTGGTGGAGAACGGCGGGCGGGGCGTGGTGAATCGCACGGATGTGATTCGGTGATGTCGGTCGGTCAACCAGTCAATTTGTCAACTAGTCAATTCGTCAACTAGGTTTGCGGGGGTCTTCCCGTTGCGTCACCGCCGTTTTTCCTATATCTATGAGGCAACAACCATCAACAGAGATGGCTGTGGCGGCTAGTTGACTAATTGACAAATTGACGAATTGACAATCCACAGAGATGGCCAAAGAATCCTTCGAAAGCCTGCTGGAGAGTTTCGCCCGAACGCGGCAGATCATGCGCCGCGAGATGGCCAAGTCGATCATCGGGCAGCACGAGGTGCTCGACCAGGTGTTCGCGGCGGTCGTCAGCCGCGGCCACTGCCTGCTGGTGGGCGTGCCGGGGCTGGCCAAGACGTTGATGGTGTCGAGCCTGGCGAAGATCATGGCGCTGACGTTTCGCCGCATCCAGTTCACGCCTGATTTGATGCCCTCGGACATTACGGGCACCAACGTGATCGACGAGGCCGAGTCCGGCCGGCGGGAGTTCCGCTTCATCAAGGGTCCGATCTTCGCCAACATCATCCTGGCC
>PMYD01000052.1:0-33083 GCA_003171335.1 Phycisphaerales bacterium | reverse complement strand
GAGGCGCAGCTCGACCGGTTCATGTTCAACATTTTCGTGAACTATCCCAGCATCGAGGAGGAGGAGCGCATCCTCGCCACGCCCACGGTTCGGGCGGCGGCGGAGCTGGAAGTGGTGTTCAACGCGCGGCAGATCCTGAACATGCAGAAGGTGGCGGCCCAGGTGCCGGTGAGCGAATTTGTGATCAAGTACGCCACGCGGCTGATCCGCGCCACGCGGCCCACCGATCCGACGGCGCCGCCGTTCGTGCGCCAGATGGTCGACTGGGGCGCCGGGCCGCGGGCCGGGCAGTATCTCATCGCCGGCGCCAAGGCGTTTGCGGCGATGGATGGTCGGTACTCCGTCTCCACCGCCGACATCCGCAAGGTGGCCGTGCCGGTGCTGCGGCACCGCATCGGCGTCAATTTCGCCGCCCAGAGCGAAGGACTGGACAGCGTGGGCCTCATCGGCCGATTGATCCAGGATGTGGCCGAGCCGGAGGTGCCCAAGTACGAGTCGCGCCTGGCGGAGCCGCCCAAGGAAGTGGAAGTGGACTAGCATCAATGTACGGCACGGCGCTGTGCCGATGCGGAAACTTTGCACGTGGCACCTCGGTGTAAGAGTGTTGTGCCACCCAGAAAGGAACATCATGAAATTCAACGTGTTGCTGGCGCTGCTGGTCTGCGGCGTGATGACCACCGTGCTGCTGGCCCAGACGCCCAGAAATAGTGCCGCTACGAAGCCTGCGGGCGATGTGGGAAAGATCACACCGACCACCGCGCCGACCTCCATGCCGGCTTCTGCGCCAACCACCGAGCCGGCCTCAGCGCCCAGCAGGCAGGACATGAGCTACGGCATCGGATACCAATCCGGCAAGCGGTTCCTGCGGGAAATCCAGATGAACGGCGTGGATATTGACATCCCCTCGATGATGGAGGGCCTGCAAGACGCTTTTGCAAGCAAGCCTTCCCGGCTGCCCGAGTCGCAGATGCAGGCCAGCCTGGAGGCGGCCCAGCGCCAGGCGGAGGCGACCCAGCAGAATCGAATGAAGGAGGCCCAGGCACAGCGGGCCCAGCAGGCCGAGAAGAATAAGACCGAGGGCGAGGCCTTCCTGGCCGCCAATGCCCAGCGCGAGGGCGTCAAGGTGACCGAAAGCGGCCTGCAATACGAGGTGATTCACCAGGGCGATGGCCCCCGGCCCCAGCCGACGGACCAGGTCACGGTGAATTACCGCGGCACACTCATCGATGGCACGGAATTCGACAGCTCCGCCAAGCATGGCAAGCCTGCCCAATTTCGGCTGGACCGCGTGATCAAGGGCTGGACCGAGGGTGTGGGCCTCATGTCCGTGGGCTCCAAGTACAAGTTCTTCATTCCCTCGGACCTGGCCTATGGGCTGATGGCCCCGCCGCAGATTGGGCCCAATGCCACGCTGCTTTTTGAAGTGGAACTGCTGGACATCGCTCACGAAGCCCCCGCCCCAGGCGCCGCCAGCGCGCCATCCGCGGGCGCGGCCAGCAAACCGGCGAAATAGCCCGAGCCGGAAATGTCACAAAAGAACGGCCGATGCGGCGGGCCAGAAATTCCCCGCCGCATCGGCCTTTTCGTGCTCGCGGCCGGCCGGGGCGCTACGGCGTCGGCTTGTAGTTGACCTGCCAGAGCAGGAAGTCCTGCCCGTTAACCCTGCCGTCGCCGTTGGCGTCGCCCATGTCCAAGGTGGCGCCGGCGAGGGTGGGGTAGTGGGTCTGCCAGGCCAGGAAGTCGACGCCGTCCACTTTGCCGTCCCCGTTAAAATCACCCGGGGTAAGCACGGTCACCGCCACGTCGCTGCTGCCGGTCAAGGCCGTGTCCGACGCGGTCAGCCGCAGCATGTACGTGCCGATGGTGGAGAAGCTGGCCGTGGTGGCCGCCGCCGCGGGGTTGGCAAAGGTGACGATTCCCGGGCCGGAAACCATCGTCCAGGCGGCCGTACAGAAAGCCGGCGTCGGCAGGCCATCATCGCTGATTGACCCGGTCAGCGTGCAGGCGGCGGCCTGGCTGATCGTCTGGGCAGGCCCGGCATTGGCCAGCGGCGCCGCATTGGAGGGCGGCTGGAACAGCAGCCGCACCTGAGAACCGCTCAACGCCGCACCATAGATGCGCAGCTCATCCACGCCGCCCTGCCAGAAGCGAGCGATGTTGAGGTCGCTGCGCGAGCCGATGTAGAAGTCGGTCTGCGGGACCAAGGGATGGCCGACGTCCTTGGTGTCGCTGATCAGGGCGTTGCCGTCGACGTAGACGGTCCGGCCGGCCGTGGAGGAGAAGGTCAGGCAGTAATGATGCCACTTGCCGTCGTTCCAGCGATAGGTGGCAGCGCCGGCGACCACCGTGCTGTCCATCACGTCCAGGGTGTCGCCGCCGGCGGAGGGCGCGTTGGTGTTCAGATTAGCGGCGGCCGAATCAGCGGCGAAGGTGCGCAGATCCGCCCCGGTGCCCGGCTCCGATGCGGCCGTGAACCACACCGTGATGCTGTTCTGGGCGCCGATGGTTCCGTTACTGAAAAGATAGTGGTAGCCGCCGTGGTTGGCGTCGAGACTGGACCCCGGATTGAACCAGAAGGCCAGGGAGAAGTCGGAATTCAGGGCGAAGGCCGGAACCTGCACATAATTCTGCACGCCGTCAAACTGAATGGCGCCGTTCAGTTGGCCGGCGGTCCAGAGCGGCAGCGGCGAGCCATGCAGCGTGCCGTTGTGTCCGCCGCCGGAGGTGTCCACCGCCGTCGAGCCGGCGCCATCGTCGAAGGGCAGATGGAGGACCGGATTGGGCAGCGTGCCGGGGGCCTGGAGGAAGATGGAGACATCGTCGGATCCGGTCAGCGCGGTGTCGTTGGCCGTGAGGCGAAACACGTACGTCCCCAGGCCGCCTGAAAGCGTGATGGAGGTGGTCAGGGCCGACGGATCGGCCACCGTCGCCGCAGGCCCGGAAACCTGGCTCCAGGTGTGCGTGACGGCGGCGCCGGCGGGCAGACCATCATCGCTGATGGTGCCGGCCAGGCTGGCCGTCGTGGCCGGCAGGTAAACGTACTGGTCAGCCCCGGCGTTCACCACGGGCGCATGGTTGCCGACCAGCGTGACATGGCAGTCGGAGTAGTTGCTCAAGGCCGTATCGCTGGCGGTGAGGCGGAATACATAGGTGCCCGCGCCGCCAGTCATCGTGATGGAGGTGCTCAAGGCCGAGGGACTGGCGATCGCGGCCGCGGGTCCGGAAACCTGGCTCCAGGTCCACGTGACGGCCGCATTGGCGGGCAGGCCATCATCGCTCACGGTGCCGGTGAGGGTCGCCTGACTGGTGGGCAACTGGATCGACTGGTCGCTGCCGGCACTGACCACCGGCGCGCGGTTGATGTCCGATGCCTGCGGCAGCAGCACGAAACACGCAAACTGCGGCGCCGTGTGCGGCGGCGTCACATAGCTGGCCGGCAGGGCGATGGGGGCGGCCACCGTCAGCCCGGTCATCGGAAGCGTAATGGGTGAGCCGTTGTACGTGCCGGACACCACCGCGCCGGCGTACCAGTTCTGCACATCGCGGACCTCGTACGCCGCGCCGTTGGCCAACTTGGCGGGGGAGATGTCGACCGAGACCGTGGGGCTGTGGTCCCAGTTGAAAACAATGATGTTCGCCCGCCCCGGCTCGTAGTCGTTGGGCCGCACCACGATGCGTTTTCCGGAAGCCGGCCGGCCGGGAATGTACACATTGCCGGTGCCGTACTGGTTGATGGCAAAGCCCGTCGTGTAGCCCACGATGGTGTTGTTGGTCATCACCAGGCCAGTGTTGTTAGCACTGACGTTGAAGGTGTGCGCTGAACTGGTGACAAAATAGCCATTGCTGATCACGGCGTTGTAGCTCTGGTCCAGCCAGAAGTACCCGCCCACGGCGGTGCTGGAGGTGTAGCTGTTGATGTTCAGCGCCTGGGGGCTCTGGGCCCACTGGCCGCCGGCCAGCCACATGGCCGTGACCATGCCGGAAACGTGCGAAATCTCGCCATTGTTGAAGAAGACGTCGCCGTCGTACGTCACCCAGTCGCGAAAAGCGTTGTCGGTGCCGTACAATTGCGTGCCATTGTCAAAATTGCGAAAGACGATGTTGTCCTTGTGCAACTGCCCGTGGCCCTGGGGTCCTTTGCTCTGGACGTACAGGCCGTGGCCGTGGCCGCGGTCGGTGCCGTCGTAGCCGCAGTAATACATGAGATTGCCGTTGGTCTCATGGTCGCTGGCGGAGCCCCAGTCGCCGGTGGCGCCGCTGCCGCAGTCGTGCAGAATGCAGTTGATGATCTTGACACCCGGGGAGTTCTGGGCCGGGTAGCCGGAGTTGCCCACCTCGAAGGCCTTGCCCGTGGAGAGCGGATTACTCAGCAGCCTTGCCTGCACCTCCAGGCCCCAGAAGGTGATCCACTTGGTGATGAAGCCGATGTTGTTGTTGAAGCCGCAGTCGAAATAGGCGTGCACCGTGGCGCGGTCTTTCTGGTAATTGCGAACCAGGATGGGTGCGGCCTGCGTGCCCTGGCGGTTCACCTGGAAGCGCGGGTCGTTCGCGGCCACGGGATAATAGTCGCCGGCCATGACCCAGATCGTGTCGCCCGGCCGGACGCGCGAGTTGCTGGTGTCGGACAGGGCATAATCCAGCGACCACGGCTGCGCCTGCGTGCCGGCCCCGCTCCCGCCGGCGGGTCCGACGTACCATTCCGTCGCGCCGGCCTGCGGGCTGGCCAACGTGTACAGAACCGCAACAATGCCACAAAGAATATACAACCGGGATCTGGACGAGGACTGACACATGCGAGGACCTCCAGGGCGCGCCTGGCGCCTACGAAACAAGGTGTGTTAGTAAACGGCACTTCGGAATGCCCGCTCCTCCAACCGGCCTCCGACAACGGCGAGAATCTTCCCACTGCACCTATTTTACGGCAATCGCCATTTTTGTCTAGGGCCATTCCCGCCTTGGACGCGCCGGGTACAGGCCAAAACTGTGCATAGGTGCCACCTCCAGACCCGGGCGATTCGTGCCACGGCCCAGCCGTGGTCCAATGATTGACGGGCCAGAGCGACTGCAACTTGTTACAGAGGTTTGGATATCGCTCCGGCATTTTCTGCCTTTACAGAATCTGCATTTCAGGTTAAGCTATCCCTGGAGAATGCACAGAACCTAGCTACCGTACGATCTCCAACACTGCCGAATCTGGCAAGTTTGGATGTAGATTGCCATGTTTGGCGTGGTTGACAGGCAACGAGGCTGGTAATGCCGCAAGAGGTCAAGATTTATTAGACACGTAACATACTATATGTAAATAAGTTATGGAACATCACAGAATGGGCGTAACGGATAATGGAACTGCGGAAATTCCTCAGTTGATCCACCGCCCAGCGGCCAGGGAGGCCGTAACGGATGATGGAACTGCGGAAATTCCGCAGTTGATCCGCGGCCTGGCCGGTCAGGGGGCCGTAACGGATAATGGAACTGCGGAAATTCCGCAGTTGGCCGCAAAACCCGTCGTGGCCAGCCCGCGGGGTGGATTAATCGCGGGAAAATCGTAGCATGGGCGGCTGGCCTATGGGTTTGGCGGGTGTTTTTAGGCGGCATCGGGTGATGGGTATGTCCGAACATCAGGTCAGCTTGCAGGTAAGGAGAACGTGCGAATGAAGTCCCCCTCGTCTACTCCGGTCGTATGGCCGCAGCCGCGCAGCATCCAGTTTGGCGGCGGTTCGCTTGTCATCACCCGGCCGCTGGGCATCGCCGTGCGCGGCGATTCGCCCTGGCTGGCGGCCGAGGCGGCCAAGCTGGCCGAGCTGCTGAATCGTGCGGCAGGCAAACCCATCGCCAAGCCCGACCCGGCCAAGACCGGCCAGCCGAGCATCACGCTATGTGATGTGGCGGCCGGCTCCGCCGCCGCACGGAGTTTGAAGCCGGTGACGAAGGCCGAGGGCTACGCGCTGACCATCTCGGCGGCTGCTAAGAGGGTGACGATCATCGCCGCCGACGCCGCCGGGGCATACTGGTCCGGCCAGACGCTGGCCCAGTTGGTGCAGGTGGAGGGCAGCCGCGTGAGTTTGGCCGGCGCGACCATCCGCGACTGGCCGGAAATGCCCATTCGCGGGGCGCACATATTTGTGCCGCCCGAGGCTGAGCTGGGCTTCTTCGAGCGATTCCTCGACATGATGGCCGAGCTAAAGTTCAACACCTTGTTCTTCGAGGTCGGCGGCGGCATGGAGTTCAAGAAGCACCCCGAGATCAACCGCGCCTGGGCCAAGTTCAGCCACGAGGCGTTTACCTACGACTGGAACAAGACGCCCGAGAAATTCCCCTCCAGCCGCAAGTCCGACCAGCACTACGGAAGGCCGGGCCTCAAGTGGTCGTCGACCGGGCCGGTGGCGCTCCAGGTGTCGCGGGTTTTCTGGAAAGACTCCACACACCCCGAGCTGGCCGGCGGCCAATGGCTCACGCAGGCGCAGATAAAGAAGCTGCTGGAGCAGTGCCGCGAGCGCCACATCGAGGTGATTCCCGAGGTGCAGTCGCTCAGCCATAGCTACTGGCTGTGCTGCGCGCATCCGGAGATCGCCGAGCAGAGCGATGACCCGTGGCCGGATGCATACTGTCCGTCAAATCCGCGGACGTACGAGCTGCTGTTCGACTGCATGCAGGAAGTCATCGACGTCTTTAGGCCGCGGATCATGCACATCGGGCACGACGAGCTGCTGTCGGTGAAAGTGTGCCCGCGCTGCAAGAACAAATCCGGCGCCGAGCTGTACGCCGGCGACGTGACGAAGATTCACGATTTTCTCGCCGCCCGCGGCGTGAAAACGCTGATGTGGCCCGACAAGCTCATCCGCTTCCGCAACTTTTCGGGCGTGGGCCGGCGCGAGCAGGACCCTGGCAACAAGAAATGGTGGATTCTGCCGCCCACCTGGCAGGCCATCGACATGATCCCGCGCGACATCATCCTGCTGGACTGGTACTGGGAAGTGGCGCCGTTCGCCCAGAAGGAATTCGCCAAGCGCGGCTTTGAGATCTGCTACGGCAATTGGGGCTCCGGCGGCTGCGTGAACTGGACCGAGCGCGCCAGCCGCGGCAAGGTGCTGGGGGCGGAGGTGTCGAGCTGGTGCGAGATGTCGGCCCGGGAATTCGGGCACAATCGCGTGTTCTACCCGTTCTTCCCCACGGCCCACACGCTGTGGCGCGGGCAGGATGCCGATCTGAAGGCCCTAAACCCGCTCATGGCCCAGCGCATGACCGCCGCCATCGATCGTGCGGCGGCGCTCGATCGCCAACTCGTCCACGCGGATGCGAAAGTGCAGCCGGTGGATCTTTCCGCGGCGGCCCAGGGGCTGCCCAAGGAGCTGGCCGGGAAGATCATAGCCGCCGCTGACGTGCGCACGGTCCTGGGCGCAGGGCCCTTCGAGTTGCTGACCCATTCGGGCAAGAAGCCCGCCCTGGCCAGCGCCGTGATCGTCGATGCGGCCACTCCGCGCTCGCGGCCCATCGCCATCGGCCGCAAAGCCGAGCGCCTGGCCCTGCTGCATGCCACCACCATGCAGCTTCGCTTCCCGCCGACGTACGATCATTACCACATCCCGCCGGGCGAGATCGTCGAATACGAGGTGAAATACGCCGATGGCAAGCGGAGCAAATTCACCGCCGTCTACGGCCTGGATATCGGCCCCATCGCGGGCACCTGGCCCTCAGGCGGCACCGGTTACTGCTGGCGCAGCGTGCCCGTGGCGCTGGGCGACTCTCACACGCTGTACGCGCAGGAATGGGTCAACCCACGGCCCAAGGTGGCCATCGAGAGCCTGATGGTGAAACTCGGCGCGCAGGCGAATGAAAACGGGCAGGTCATCCTGGCGGCGGTGGGAACGCTATAAGGCTACACCTTATCCCGCCGCCGGCACGGGCACGAGCTTGACGCTGAAGTCGCCGGCGTGTTCGACGACCAGCGGGGCGTCGGCGGCGTTGCTGGGGCCGGTGACGGCGCCGCCGCTGGAGGTCCAGAGCTGGCCGCTTTGCAGCCGCACGTAGTTGGTCAGGCTGTGGCCGACGACGCCGAACGCGGTGGATGTATCGCTGCTTGTGTCAATGTTGGACAGCGTGATGCGGCCGAGGTTCCAGGCGGCGATGTCGGAGTTGGAATAGCTGTAGGCCCAGGTGCCGTCGGGTTTGCGCAGGCCGCGGATGAGCACGCTCTGGATCGAACCGGGGTGAGCGGTCACAAAGTCGCTGGCCTGCGTGGGCAGGTTCGTGCCGTTGACGCCGACCAGCAGCTTCGAGCCGGTCATGCCGCCGGCGGTGACCGTGCCGATGCTGGTGGTCGAGGTGATGGTGCTGTTGCTGATCGTGCCGCCCACGACCAATGTCCGCAGCGCGGGCGTGGCCGTGCCGGCGGCGGCGCCGAGCGACATGGTGGACCCGCTCATGTCGCCGCCTACCCAGAGCAGCGTGATCGAGTGATCCGTCCAGTTGCCGGTGATCTTGCCGGCGATGACGGCCTTGGCCACGCTGGTGCTGGTCACATTGGCCCCAAAATCACCGGTCACGGCCGTGGTTGTGCCTCTGGCCAGCCGGCCGGGGATGCGCAGGGAGGTCAGCGTGGGCGCGTCCACCAGGCCGCCCGTCCAGCCGGCGGCGTACAGGCTGGTGATGGCGTGGCTGGCGTGCAGCGTGACCGTGCCGACCTGGCCGCGAACAATCAGGGACGACAGGTCGGAGGCCTGGAAGATGCCCTCCGTCCACGCGCCGGCGAGGATCGTGCGGACGGCGCCGTACACGGGCGTGCCGCCGCCGCTGGAGGCGCTCAGGTTGCCGCTGAACGTGCCGGGGACATCGAGCAGGTACAGCGCCACGCCGGCGGCATCCTTGCCGGTGAGCGAGATATCGGCCCCGAAATCGGCGGTCACGGCGGCGGTGGTGCCAATTTTCGGCCGGCCGGTGACCAGGATCGTTTGGGCCCTCGTGCCGTTGAGCTGGCCGCTGGTCCAGTCCACGGCGGTCAGTCGGGCCAGCGGGCAGGCAAGCGTCATCTGGGCGTTGGCGCCGATCGTGCCGGCGGAGATGACCACGCCGGCGGCCGTGCCGGCCCCATCCATCTCCAAGGCGCTGCTGGCAGCCATGTCGCCCAGCACGGTGGTGCGGGCGTAGCCAGTGCCGCTGAGTTTCATCGTGCCCAGCAGGTTCGCGCCCGGCGCGATGATGGCGCCAATGGGCTGGCTGCCGGTCAGGCTGCCCAGGGTCGTACCGGCCGCCGCGCCGCCGGAAGTGGCGATCACCAGGCCGCTGGCCAGCGTCGTGCTGGTCAGGGTGATCTTGTCCGCCGTCAGGCCGGCCAGGGCATTGCTCAGGCCGCCGCCGGTGAGGGTCACGACGCCGTTGGTGGTTTTTTCCATCAGGTCGCGTCCGACCACGCGAACGCTGGCGGCGCCGCGGGCCATGGAGATGACAACGGCTGTGCCGTCGGCATCGTGGAAGATCAGCGCGCGGTTGCCGCCCATGCCCAGCGGCACATCCACGTGGCTTATCCGGTCGAACGCCACGATGCTGTTGGTCAATGCCCCGGTGGCGTACAGGCTCTCATCGTTGGGGCTGATGGCCATGCCAAACACGCCGGAGAGGCCCGAAACGTTGTTCACGCCGTTGTCGACGACCGACTGGAGTGTGAGGGTGCCATCCGTCGTGTTGCGGGTGAAGACGTTGATCGCGCTATCCTGCTGGCTGGAGGCGTAGACGGTCTCGCCGTCCGGGCTGACCAGGACGTCATAGACGCTGGTCATGTAGGTGATGTTGTTGGCCCCGTTGACGTAGGCGTGCTGGTACGTCAGGGCCCCGGTGCTGCTGTCGCGCGTGAAGAGCACCACGGCGTGATCGTTGTACGAAGAGACGTACGCGCTCTTGCCGTCGGGGCTGACCGCCACCATGGTGGTGTGCGTCAGATCGTTGACGGTCGTCGAGCCCTGCGTGTCGCCCTCCTTCACGACCGACTGGAACGTAAGCTGGCCGCTGGTTGCATCGCGGCTGAACACGCCCACGCCGTTCTCGCCATAGGCGGCGGTGTAGACGGTCTTGCCGTCGGGGCTGACGGTGACGGAATACGGGGTGGCCAAGCCGTCGACGCCGTTGGCGCCGTTGGTGAGCGACTGCGAAAACGTGAGCAGGCCCGTGCTGGCATTGCGCGTAAAAACGGCCAGGCTGTTGTCGCTGTTGCCCACGGCGTACAGGTTCTGGCCGTCGGGGCTGAGCATCAGCCACTTGACGCCCGCCAGGCCGTCCAGCGTGCCGGGGTTATCGACCAGGTCCTGCTGAAACGTCAGCACGCCGGTGGCGGCGTTGCGCGTGAAGATGGCCACGGCGTTGTCCGTCGCGCCGCCGACGTACACGTTCTTGCCGTCGGGGCTGACGGCCACGGTGTCGGCGCCGCCCAGGCCGGCGATGCTGCTTGTACCGTTGGCCTGCATCTGGGCGAAGGTCAGGCGGCCGGCCGAATCGCGATTGAATGTCGTGACCGCGTTGCTCCCGGGGGCGGCGACGTATAGTTGGCGGCCATCGGGGCTGACGGTGAGGTTGACGGCGCCGGTAAGACCGGAAACGCCGGAGGTGGAATTGCTCAGCATCTGCAGGAACGTCAAGTCGCCGGCGCTCAGGAGCTGGCGGCATTCAAGAGTTTCCAGGTCAAGCGAGAACAACGTGGCGGCAGCAGAGCGGAGTTTCATAACGGCGCGGTCTCCTAGTTGAGGCAAAACCACTCTCTTGTGCCAGATTCTGGCAAGGCTGTCAATGAATTGACGTGCAAGAGCAGGCGGCAGTTCGAGATAAATTGCTCGGCCGCTTACGCTCCAGCGGCACCGTCGGCAAGAGGAAGTGAGATATTCGGGAGTATTCAATTTGCAATTTGAAATTTGCAATTTGCAATTCAACGGAGAGGGAGGGATTCGAACCCTCGGTAGGGCAAGCCCTACACGGCACTTCCAATGCCGCCCCTTCGGCCACTCGGGCACCTCTCCAGGGACGTCGTCACGGGATTGTACGGCGGGGAGGGCGCTTCTGGCAAGCTTGGCCCGGATGATGCGTTAACCCTTGTGGAGGTTTGGCGTAACAATCGGCGAGATTCAGCTTGTTTGGCCGGTCGGGTCGATAGTAGACTCGACGGGCGATTGTGGGAAATTTTCCCACAGGCGGCGCCGCGGCGACCGGCGGGTGCCGGCGGAGATAAAGCCATGGCACGTGCGGACATCTTTGCGCATACGGTCGAGCACTTCTTGCGGCCGGTGCTGCCCTTTCTCCGCGATGAGGCGGTCTCGGAGATCATGATCAACCGCTTCGACGAGATCTATGTCGAGCGCGAGGGCCGGTTGGCGCTCACCGAGGCCCGCTTCGAGGATGAGCGCTCGTTCCTGGCGGCCGTCAACAATGTCGTCCAGTTCACGGGTAAGCGGCTCTCGCCCGAGCAGCCGCTGATCGACTCCCGCCTGCCCGACGGCTCGCGCGTGCACGTGGTGCTGGAGCCCTTAAGCCGGCACGGCACGTGCATGAATATCCGCAAGTTCTCCAAGCGGCTGTACAACGCCGACGAGCTGGAAAAGCTGGGCACCTGGACGCCGCAGGCCCGCCGCTACGTCCAGGTGTGCGTTTTGGCCGAGAAGAACCTGCTGGTGGCCGGCGGCACCTCCAGCGGCAAGACCACCCTGCTGAACGTGCTGGGCTCGCTCATTCCGACGGCCCAGCGGATCGTCACCATCGAGGATTCGGCCGAGCTGGCCCTGGACCAGGTGCACGTGGTGGCCCTGGAAAGCCGCCAGGCCGACCGCTACGGCAAGGGGGCCATCGGCATCGGCCAGCTGTTCCGCTCCTCGCTGCGGCTGCGGCCGGATCGCATCATCATTGGCGAGGTGCGCGGCGGCGAGGCGCTGCAAATGATCCAGGCCATGACCTCCGGCCACGCCGGCAGCATGTCCACGCTGCACGCCGACACGCCCGCCGACGCCCTGGCCCGCCTGGAAACGCTGGCCATGATGGGCGAGGTGGAGCTGCCCCTGTACGCCCTGCGCGCCCAGGTCGCCAGCGCCATCGATCTGATCGTGCAGATGGTCCGCCTGCACGACGGCCGCCGGCTGATCACGCAGCTCAGCGAGGTGGCCGGGCTGGATGAGCAAGGCCGCTACCGCCTGGTGGATATTTTTGTCTCGGACGTTGCCGACGCCGCCGCACAATTGCGCTGGACCGGCGCGGTCAGCCGCTTCGCCCGCGAGCCGCGAATTCGCCAGCAGTCCTCCACCATGGGGCCTGCCGCGCCGATATTCCAGGTGGAAGGAGCCGCGCCATGAGGTGGCACAGGCTTTCCAGCCTGTGGTCTTTCACAGGCAGACACAGGCTCAAAGCCTGTGCCACCGGCATCATCACCGACGCCCGCGCGCAGGTGACGGTCGAGTGGGCGCTGATCGCGGCGGCCGTGGCGATTCCGCTGTTGCTGATTTTCCGGCTGTGCCTGGTGATGCTGGTAGCCAAGTACCGGCTGATGACCTTCATGAACTCCCTGCCGCTGCCGTGAGTAAAAACGTGGCACGGCCGTCTCGGCCGTGAGTCGCACGGGCGTCTCGCCCGTGTCGAAACGGGAAGAAGAGGCCGGCGCACGGCCAGGATGGCCGTGCCACTCACGGGCAAGATGCCCGTGCCACGCAAGAAGAGGTGCGCATGAAAACGATGCTCAAGAAAGTGAAAGTGGACGCCGTGCGGCTGCTGCGCGATGAGCGGGGCGCCGAGGGCCTGGAGAAGCTGCTCATCCTGGCCGCCATCGTGCTGCCGCTGCTGGTCGTGCTGGTGGTGTTCCGCAACAAGATCAAGGAGTACTTGTGGAACACCTGGAACACCACGCAGAGCGACGCGACGAATTTCGACCCCAATAATCCGTGATGTTGTCAGCCATGGCCTTCACCGAAGTCATGCCGGGTGCGTGGGCGCTGGCGATCCTGGCGGCGCTGGTGATCGCCTCGGCCATCGCCGACCTGGTGGTGGGGCGCGTGCCCAACGCGATCACGCTGCCGGTGATCGTTGCCGCCCTGGTGCTCCAGCCGACCTTGCACGGCAATTCCGGCCTGTGGCAGGCGCTGGGGGGCCTGGCGGCGGGGGCCGTGCCGATGCTGGTGTGCTGGCGCCTCGGCGGGATCGGCGGGGGAGATGTCAAGCTCATGGCGGCCGTGGGCGCGCTGACCAGTTGGCAGTTCGCCCTGGGCACGCTGGTCTGGGCGCTGCTGCTTTCGGCCCTGATGGCCGTGGTCGTCATGATCCGCCGGCGGATCGTCCGCCGCACGCTGGGGCGCGTGGGCTGGTCGCTGCTGACGGCCGTCGTGCCGGGCGTCAAGCGCCAGTGGCCCGAGCAGACCGATAGCCCGAAGATCCCGTTCGCCGTGGCCATATGCCTGGGCGCGGCGGCGGCGGTGCTGGATGCGTGGCTGAGAGGACCGATCAGCAGCGGACTGTGGACGAGCTAGAAGGATTGCGAATTGCAAATTGCAAATTGCAAATTGAAGACCGGGAACTACGCCGCTGAACCGGCTGCGCCGGTCCGGAATTTCCCCAATTTGCAATTTGCAATTTTCCAATTTGCAATTCACCTGTTGCTGCCGACAGCCATCGCCGTCGGCGGGATCCTGTGGCTGATCGCCGCTTCCGCTTCAACTTGGTGGTCCTCCGCCCTTCGCTCACCCCTGGGCATCGCCTGCGGCGCGGTCATGGCCGGCTCGGCGCTGCTGCTCCAGGCGACGTTGACGGCGCTGTGGCGGCTGTGCCCGCGGCCCCCAAGGCCGCTGGTCGCCGACCGGCGGGGCATGGCGGTGCTTGAATTTGCGCTCCTGTTCCCCGTCGCCCTGGCCGTGGTGCTGCTGATGGTCCAGACGGCCATGCTCATGGCCGGTAACCTGATGGTGCATTACTCGGCCTTCGCCGCCACGCGGGCGGCGGTGGTGTGCGTGCCGATGGACCTGACGGCGGCGGGCGAGCCGCCCAACGTGGTGCTGCGCGACAACAACAATTCCGCCAAGCTGGCCTGGATTCGCCGCGCCGCCGTGCTGGCCGTCGCGCCGGCCTGCGCGGGCGGGCCGGTCGATCACGCCGTCAGCGCCAATGGCATCTGGCAGCAGCGGCTGGCGGCTTTTTTCTCCGGCCAGGGCTCGCCCTCATGGCTCTCGCGGCGGTCGATGGATCTGATGGTGGCCTACGCCGACGCCCACACCCAGGTCAGTCTGGCCGCACCGGCCGGCATTCCACCGGCGGATGGTGATGATGGCCGGCTTGATGGCGTCTTCGACAATGGCTCATCGGTGACGCCCTACGGGCCGGTGGAAGATCTCTCCGTGACCGTCCGCCACGAGCTGATTCTGCCCGTTCCCTACGCCAACCGCCTCTTCGGCCATCGCCTGGCGGGCTGGCCGGGCCAGTGGGCCGTGCAGATCGCGGCAACGTATACCTTGGTGAACCAGGGGCGATATGACAACATAACGCCCGAGTACATCAGCGGCGCTCCGAATGAGTTGCTCTTGCCCCGGTGAGTGGACCCGTAGCCCTGCCCAAAGAAGTAGATAGCTATGAGCGAGAACGACGAAAAACACGAGATCGGCCTGCCCCCAGGTACGAAGGTCGGCAAATACGAGATCATTGAGCGGATCGGCGTGGGCGGCCAGGCCATCGTGTACAAGGGCTACGACCCGCTGCTGGACCGCACCGTGGCGATCAAGCAGATCTCCAGCCACCTGGCGGGCGATGAACGCTTCGTGCAGCGATTCCGCCGCGAGGCCCAGATTTTGGCCCGCATCGGCGGCGAGCGCGCCAACATCGTCAGCGTCTTCGACCTGCTGGAGGACCCGCACGGGCTGTTCATCGTGCTGGAATTCGTCCGCGGCCACACGCTTAAGCGCGTGCTGTCGCACCAGCGGTACGCCATTCCCGTGCCGGCGGCGCTGGAAATCCTGTGGAACATCGCCAAGGGCCTCAAGGCCGCCCACGATGCGGGCATCGTGCACCGCGACCTTAAGCCCGGCAACGTCCTCATCACCCCCGACTACAGCGCCAAGATCACCGACTTCGGTGTGGCCGCCCAGGCCGGCAGCGAGGATTCGCTGGCCCTGGGCACCACCAAGTACATGGCCCCCGAGATGTTCGAGAAGGCCGTCGTCGACTGCCGCGCCGACCTGTACAGCCTGGGCTTCATCGCCTACGAAATGCTCACCGGCCGCGACTATTTCGACCGGCTGTTCGCCGATGTCGTGTCCGACCCGCACACCGAGCACGTGCGCTGGATGAAGTGGCACATCGACATGGACAAGAACGTGCCGCCGCTGATGCAGATCAACCCGCGCGTGCCCAAAGAACTCAGCGAAATCGTCGAGCGGCTGATGGCCAAGAGCGCCGCCGCCCGCTTCGCCTCGGCGGATGAGCTGCTCTCGGCACTGCGCGAGCACTTTGCCGGCAAGCGCTACCAGGATGGCCGGTTCGTCCGGCCCGGCGAGCGGATCGAGAAGAACAAGGCCGGCGAACTGGTGCTGACGGACCCGGATGCACCCGATCGCGACGAGGCCACCCGCGCACTGCCCGCCCGGCCGGCCAGCCCGAAGATGCGCCTGGCCGTGGCGGCGATTGTGGCCGTGCTGCTTGTGGGCGGGGGGCTGGCGCTGGCGACGGTGGCGCATCGCCAGGCGGCCGCCAAGCGCAACGATGCCGCGCGGCTGTACGACAAGGCCCGAAAGGATTTCCAGGCGGCCGAGGCGCTGTACGGCCAAAGCGGGGCCAGCCCCGAGGCGCTGGCGGCCTTTGCGGGCGCCGAGACCGGCTTTGGAAAGTTGCGGGATGAGCGATTCCGCGGCCTGGAGGCCGCCCGCTTCGCCGCCGCCCGTGCCGAGCTGGCCAGGGCGTGGCAGGCCCTTTTGAAAGGGGAGTGGGATGCCGCCGACACCCACAACAGCCACGCCAGGGCCATGGGTCTTACGGAAGACGAGACCGAAACTTTCGGGAAGCGGTTGATGTTCCGGCAGGGTGCCACCAAGGACCTCGAGCTGGCGGCGGCGGCTATCAAGGCCCGCGATCTGGACAAGGCCACCATTCACCTGAACACCTTCGGCGAGATTCCCCCGGCCTTCCAGCCGGCGGACCTGAAGCTGCGTGCCGACGACCTGAACAAGACGCTGGCCGAGGCCCGCCGCCAGGGTCAGTTCGACCGGCTGATCGCCCAGGGCGACGACGCCATGGCCCGCGCGGACCGTCAGATCGACGAGGGCCAGTTCGATCGCGCCGTGCCGATTATCGACGAGGCCGCCAAGGCCTACGCCGCCGCCAAGGATGTGATGGATAACCCCGCCGTCGCCGCCAAAATCGCCGATGCCGCCGCCGGTACGCGCTACCTGGCGGCCCGGAAGTTCTACCAGCAGGCGGTTACCGATGGCGATGTGGCCGCCGAGATCGAGAGTCTCAAGGCCGTCGTGGCGGCCCGGCCGGTGGAGAAATACCAGAAGCTGCTGGCCCGCACGCAGGCCGAGGAGGCGTTAGCAAGAGGCCAGAAGTTGCGCCAGGCCGGCCGCGTGAAGAACCTGGAGGATGCCCAGGCGGCCGTGGCGGAGTCGCTGGGATTCGACCAGCTTGATGAGGCCATCAAGGCCCGCGATGAACTGGTGACCGAGCTCCGCCGGGCGCGCTTCGCGGCCGATGGCGAGGCCCGCATGGTTGAGGGCCAGGATGCCGTCACTGCCGGGAAGTTCCCCCAGGCCGCCGCGGCGTTCAAGGCCGCCGTCGAGGCCTTCACGCAGGCCATCGCCGTCACCGATGGCAACGACATGCAGGACCGCCTGGCCGAGGCCAAGGTTCGCATCGAGATGACCGCCGCCGCCGCCGCCCGCCAGGAGCAGAAGTGGGAGGACGCCCTGGCGGCGTACGAGCGCGTGCGGCAGGTCCGCCCCGACGATCCAAACTTCGTGCAGATGGCCGACCAGGGCAACACCATGGTGGCCCGCGAGCGCGAGTTCTTCAAGCAGTACAACGAGGGCCTTTCTGCGCTGGAAGCCCGCCAGTACTCCAAGGCGATCAACCGGCTGGGGCGGGCCGTGGAAATCGCCAAGGAGCTGGATGTGCCGCACGAGCAGGCGGCGGCCAAGCATCTCGAGGCGATGTACCTGTGGGACATGGACAAGGGCGAGCAGGCCCGCACCAGCGGCGACCTGGTGACCGCCTTAGCGCACTTCCGCCAGGCCCAGAAACGCATGGACACGCCCGATGTTCGCGAAAAGATTGCCGTGGTCGAGGCAGCCTTGAAGAAGGATTGAACATGCCTGGCCGCTGCCAAAGTGACGGTTTGGAGAGTCGACTGCGAAAGTTTCGCAGTCGCGGGGGGGATCAGGTGGGGAAATTCACCAGTCGCCTCCAAATGTTTTGGAGTCGCGCGGGGTCGACTCCGAATTTTTCGGAGTTGCTAGTGTCCCCGCCGCGAAGGACCACTACCCGTTGTGGTCTGGCCCGCCGTTACGGCCAGGTGCTGGTCATGGCCCTGCTGGCGGTGGTGCTGCTGACGGCGATGGTGATCTTCGTTCTGAACGTCGGCACGCAGCTCAACCATCGGGTGGCCTGCCAGAATGCCGCCGACGCCGCGGCGATGGCCGTCGGCACGCACATGGCCAAGGCCATGAATACCGTTGCCGTCGACAACATGGGCATCGCCCGCATGATCTCGGCAGCGCTGGTGCTGGATTGCCAGCCGGAGCATATCGCCACGTCGATCGTTCAGGCCGACGCGTTTCACCAGGCGATGGTCGCTCAGCTTGCGCGCGGGGTCGGGCCGGGCGGCACGCTCCAGGGCGCCACGCGGACGGCGATCCAGAACATCCGCGATGAACTGGCCCAGGAGTCGCTCGAGCTGCATGCGGCCTCGCTGGCCGTGGCGGCCATCAACGTGCCCCAGTACACGCAATACGTGGTGGATGGCGCTTCCGGGCCGCCGCCGCACGGGGCATTCTGGCGGGCCGCCCGCGACCTGGGGCGGCTGAGCGATGCGACGGTCAGTTCCGCCGCCGCCGCCGCACAGAAGAACGCCTACGATTACGGCTGGGCCAGCCAGGCCGAGCGCGCCTTCGCCATTCCCGTGCTGCCGGCCTTTCCGGCCATCAAGGGCCAGTGGCCCGATTGGCACCTGGACCCCGCTCACGGGCAATCGCTGCTGGTCAGCGGCTGGCTGCCGGAAAACCCGTTTGCCCCCATGGCCCGGCCCACGCTGGAGACCCCCGAGCCGTACACACCCGACCAGGTGGAAGCCCTGGTCAGGCGCAGCGGACCCTACGCCAAGCTGCTGCGCTGGCGGGTCACCGACCTGGGCGCTGTCACCGGCGCTGCGGCGGGTCCGGGGCCGTCGGTTTACGATGCCGGCGGCTGGTACCCGCCGTGGTTCAGCTTTCCCTTCGCCCCGCATGAGCTGACCGGCTACCACGTGTACGGCCCGTATGGCTGGCTGCGGCAGCAGGTGTTCAATTTCTGGTATGGCAAGCTCAAGTACGCCTTCCCGGTGCAGTACAGTCCCAACGGCCGGCGGCAGCGGATCGTGCAGCGGCTGGAGAGCGTGAAGCTGAGCTACCTGTTCGACCCGACCCTGGCGGGCACGGGCGACACGCAGCTCCAGCCGTATCATGTGCCCGACTTCGACACCACGTTCGCCCACGCCCGTCCGCGCGCTGAGGATGCCGGCCAGGCCTGCGAACTGACGGCGCACTTCCGCCTGGTGGTGTACAGCCCGTACCGGCTGGACGATCCGAGAATCGCCACGGCCGCGTTTGACCCGAACTTCGGCAATTTCGCCGACCCCAACCTGGTGATCGAGCCGGGCTGGCACAACCGCGACAAATCCTCCGGCATCAGCGCGATGATCCGCATGAACGTCCAGGTGCTGCCCATCGATGCGCCGCGCGGCGTGCCCTCGCCCATTCAACTGTACGTGCCGGTGAGTCTGCAGAAAAACTGGCAGCGGATCGAGACGGACATGTGGGAAGCGCAGTTCCGCTCGCAGGAATTCGCGGCCAAGCTCGAGTCGATGAAGGGCTCGGTGGTGTGGCAGATGATCCGGCAGAAACTGATGCCCATCGACCCCAACTTTGTGGCCAGGCCGTTTTCCTTCAACATGAAGTACGACCCGCCGCCCGATGTGGTGATGCGGGATATTTTCGCCGGGGCGGATTTCGGGCACGATGCGCCCATCCGCAACCCGGGCAACTTCACGAGCCAGGACATGGCCGACCTGCCCGTGCCGTACCGGCTGGACACGTCCGCCGGCGACTACGCGATCAACCTGACCGGCCCCCAGCAGGCCGATCACGATGCGGGCGTGCGGCGGCAGCAGTTCAGCTTCCTGGGCGTGGCCCGCCGCTCGACCAGGCCCGCCGCGTGGGCCGCCCGCTTCGGTACCGACGCCCCCGATGGGCAGATGACCGCCATCGCCCAGGTGCAGCTTTACAACACCACCAGTTGGGACCTCTGGACGCAGGACTGGCACGCCCAGCTTGTGCCCGTGACTCACCTGGGCGACTGGGTGATGCGGCTGAAACAGCGTTCCAGCGGCGATGCGGCCGCCGGCTCGCTTTTTGAGGATGACCTCGATGCCGCGGCCGATTACCTCCAGCGCGTAAGCAACATGGACGATCCGGCCGATACGGTGATCCATCACTGATATGGAAACGATGAACCATACTGAGGTGGCATGCCCTCACGGCGATGTCCGCGTGAGCGGACAGCGGCGGGTGGGCATGTCTTCCATCCAGCAGCGACCCCTCGCATTCACATGCCCACTCGCGTGCCGCCGCTACCGCGTCGGCAGACGTGAGGGCATGCCACCTATCCGCAGCCGCACGCGTGAGGGCATGCGCCCGCATCGCCGCGGCACGGCCATGACGGAGTTCCTGCTGGTTCTGCCGGTGCTGGCGTTCATCCTGGGGCTGATGCTGTTTCTGGGCTGGTCGCTCATGCGGCAGCAGCACGTGGTGGCCGCCGGCCGCTACGCGTTGTGGCGGCAGTTCGATGGCGGCGCCATGGACGGCGCAACCGTCAACCGCCGGCTGCTGGGCGGGGCGGCCACGTCCGTCGATCTGAGCGGCGATGTGTTTCCCGCCGACGCCATCAAGCGCTGGGTGGATGCCGCAGCGAAGGACCAGGTCGGCACGCTGGCCGACACGCTCTTCCTGCATACCTGGCCCAGCGGCGAGCAGAACCGCCTGGAGGTTATCTACCGGCCGCCGACCTGGCTGGGCCACTCGTTCGGCAACAATTTCACCGTTCGCTTCGCCCGCGATGGACCCCCCTGGGCCCACGGCCAGGCGCAGCCCTGGTCCGTCCTGAAAAAACAGTATTACCAGGACCTGGATGACCAACTGGCCGGCGTGCCGGCCGAGGCGCAGTCGATGGCTTCTGTGTTTCAGAGTTTTTACGCAACGCCGTGGTGAGACTACGGAGAAATTCCAAATTCCAAATCCCAAATCCCAAACAAATCCCAAGCACCAAATCCCAAAGAAGAACAGGCGCACGTTTAGTGGCAAGAGCTTCTTGGGCTACAGGTTTGGAATTTGGGATTTGGAATTTGTTTGGGATTTGTAATTTGGGATTTGGGATTTGGCGTTCGAATCAGCAAAATGGTTGCCATAGACGGAGAGACCGACATGGCAGATGCTTCCCCTCGCAATACCAGGCTTCTCCTGGTGGCCGCCGCACTGGCCGTGGCCTTCCTGGTGCTCTTCAACGTGCAGCGCTGGTACGAGAACGCCCAGCGGCAGGCCAACCAGGTGGCGTTGGTGCTGGTGAACCAGGATCTGGCGCCGGGCGCCGTGCTCAAGAGCGACAACGTCAGCGAGCTGTACGTGCCGATCGAGGTCGCCGACAAGCTCAAGGGCGTTCACACCTGGGGCAAGGACCAGACCATCGTGCTGAACACCACGCAGGTGACGCGGGCGGTGGCCAAGAACAGCCTGCTGCGCCTGGGCGACACCTCGCCGGCCGGCAGCGAGGGCGAAGACCCGACGCGGGCCATGCTCAAGGGCTGGCGAATCCTTCAGATCGATGTCGATACGGTGCCGACGGCCTATATCCGCCGCGGCACCCGCGTGGATATGTACGCCGTGCTGCCCGGCTCTTCCCGGCCGGGGCTGGAAAAGGTGATCGAGTATCTCGAGGTGATGGGCGTGGACCGGCAGGTCGAGGTGGACCCGCAAAAAGGCAGCTTCCACAACGTCATCGTGCAGGTGCCGGATGACCTGGCGGGCAAACTCCTGGAGGTCAAACGGCGCGCCCGCCAAATCCAGTTCGCCGTCCGCCGCAGCGACGACAAGGACCTCCAGTATCCCCTGGACAAGGCCCGGCCCGAGCTGGGCGGCACGCTCACGCCCTGGGTGATGGATGCCCTGACCAAGCCGTATGAACCCGGCAGCCGCGCGGCGGCCGCGGCAGGCACGTAAGAGGAAAAAGGCTGAACACAAAGGGCACAAAGATCACAAAGAACACAAAGGAAGACAATGCGAAGCGAATAGCATCCGGAAGAGCCAGGAAAGGACGCAGTTTCGCCTTTGCTAAGGCTGTTGTTTTTTGAGCTCTTCTTTCCTGCTTTGTGTCCTTCGTAGTCTTTGTGATCTTTGTGTTCCTCTTGATTTTCGAGAAGACTGAGGTGATCGAACGTGGAGATCTGGGTCTACAACCCGTACACGGACCAGCGCCAGATCATCGAGGCGCCCGAGGAGAAGATCGAGATCGGGCGGGACTCGACCTGCCACGTGTGCCTCCCTAGCCCGTTCATCAGCCGCCAGCACGCCCGGATTCTGCACGAGGATGGGCATTATTTCGTCGAGAGCCTGGGTCTCAACGGCGCGGTCGTGGCCGGTCGCGCGCTGGGTATGCATGAGCGGGCCCGCGTGGATGTGGGCGATGAGATCCGCATCGGCGAGTTCAGCCTGTACCTGATGACCGGCGAGGGCCGCACCGGCCGCCAGCACGCCCGGCCCGTGTCCATCCGCAAGCGCGTCATCGCCCTGGAACAGGCCATCCACGCCAAGCTGCTGGAGCGGCTCAACCTCCGCGCCACCGGCGGGGAACTCTCGCGCGATGATGCCCAGTACGTCAGCCTCATCCGCAAGCACCTCGACGAGATCGTCGCCGACCACCTCGAGCAGGTGGATGAGGAGATGGCCCGCCACCTGGCGCGCGAGTTCTTGTGGCGGCGAACGCTGGCCGAGATCACCCGTCGCTGCACCGGCAAGATGCTCTACGGCTACGGGTTTGAAGACACCGAGGTGCTCGATGCCAAGCTGGAGGATGGCGCCGGCCGCCTGGTGGCCGACCTGATGAGCCAGCTTCACCTGCGGCTGACGGCCACCACGCTGCACGAGGATGTGGCCGCCGCCGAGCGCGGCTTCGACAAGCGATTCCATTCCCTGGCCAAGCACCTGCCCCCTAACCTGGCCCGCTACCTCGTCCGCCGCATGCTGCACAAGGAGGTCGAGGATGTCGTGCTGGGCTACGGGCCGCTCCAGGACCTTCTGGACATGCCCAACGTCAACGAGATCATGGTCGTGGGCAAGGACCGCATCTACCTGGAGAAGGATGGCGTCATTCAGGATTCGGGGCGCAGCTTCTTCAGCGATGAGGTGGTGCAGAACATCATCGAGCGGATCATCACGCCGGTGGGCCGGCGGATCGACCGCTCCACGCCGCTGGTCGATGCCCGCCTGCCCGATGGCTCGCGCGTCAACGCCATCATCAGCCCGCTGAGCCTGTCGGGCCCGACGCTGACGATCCGCAAGTTCTCGCGCATCCCCTTCACCATCGACGACCTGGTGGAGCGCGGCACGCTCACGCTCAACACCGCCGCCTTCCTGAAGGCGTGCGTGCTGGGCCGGCTGAACATCCTCATCAGCGGCGGCACCGGCTCGGGCAAGACCACCACCTTGAACGTGCTGGCCGGCTTCATCGACAACCGCGAGCGAATCGTCACCATCGAGGACTCCGCCGAGCTCCAGCTCCCCCAGGAGCACGTCGTGCGGCTGGAAACGCGGCCCGCCAACATCGAAGGCCGCGGCGCGTACACCATTCGCGACCTGGTGCGCAACGCCCTGCGCATGCGGCCCGACCGGCTGATCGTCGGCGAGTGCCGTGGGCCCGAGGCCCTGGACATGCTCCAGGCGATGAACACCGGCCACGACGGCTCGCTGACCACCATCCACGCCAACGCCCCGCTGGACACGATGATGCGCCTGGAGACCATGGTGCTCATGGCCGTGGACATGCCCGTGCGGGCCATCCGCGAGCAGATCGTGGCGGCCATCGACCTGGTCGTCCAGATCGCCCGCCACGCCGATGGAAAACGGCGCATCACGCACATCAGCGAGGTCCGCGGCATCGATCCGGAACATGGCCAGATCGTCATCGAGGATGTCTTCGTCTCCAACCCGGCCGCACCCGAGGCCGGCCTGAGCCATACCGGCTATCTGCCGGCCTTCGTGGAGAATCTGATTGAGAAGGGACTGCTGGACCTGGGAGTCTTGATTTGAAAGTCGTTTCGTCTGTTTCTGAACGTGGTCAATGAGTTAATTAGTCAATTAGTCAATTAGAAAAGGCCGGAGCCATGTTCCCTCTAATTGACGAATTGACGAATTGACCAGTTGACTTGAAGTGCTGACGTATTAACAACGTGCCACCTGCAACCTTGAACATCCTGACCAACCTCTGCCTGGCCGCCGCGGTCTTCCTGGGCGTGCTGGCCGGCTGGGAGCCGCTGCGCCGCTGGGTGCTGAAGCAGGAGCAGATCTACGGCCACATCCTGCGGACGGGCCTCTTGCTGGACATTCGCCCGCGCTCGGCCACCTTCTTCGGCGCCGGCTGCGTCGTGGTGGCCGCCGTGGCGGGGTATGGGGTTGTGCACGATCCGCTGGCGCTGATCGCCGGGGCCGTGCTGGGCGCGGCCGTGCCGATGCTGATGTTGCGCTTCCTCCGCCGCCGGCGGCTGGCGAAACTCGAGGATCAGTTGGTCGACGCCGTGCAGGCGCTTTCCAGCGGCGTGCGGGCCGGGCTCAACCTGGTGCAGGCGCTGGAGCTGGTGGCCCAGAATCTGCCGGCGCCGGTGAGCCAGGAATTCGCCCACCTGCTGCGCGAGTACGAATACGGCGTGCCGATCGAGTCGGCCATGGCCAACGCCGCCAGCCGCGTGGACCTGGGCAACTACCGCCTCTTGTTCTCGGCGCTCCAGACGCACCGGCAGCGCGGCGGCGACCTGGGGGCCACGCTGGACCGCATCGCCGAGTCGATCCGCGAGATCCAGCGCCTGGAGAAGCGCGTCGAAACGCTCACCGCCCAGGGCCGCGCCGCCGCACGCTGGATGGCCTGCATCACGCCCATCATCCTGGCCATCCTGTATTTCATCGACCCCGTCGGCGTGACCATGCTCTTCACCGATGACATCGGCCGCCTGCTGCTGGCCGCCATCGTCGTGATGAACGTGGCGGGCTTTGCGTGGATCAAGCGGATCGTGGCCATTGACATTTAGCGAAAGGCGAGTTGTCAATGAGTCAATGAGTCAACTAGTCAATTGGACAATTGGAAAAGGCCGGAACCAGGTTCCCCCTAATTGACCAATTGACTAATTGACCAGTTGACCAGGTTTCAGCGAAAGATGTTACAACCCGAAACAACATCCACCCTCCTTGCCCTGGCCACCAGTGTGGTGGGCGCCGGCGCCATTGCGGCGACGGTGGTGGCGCTGTTCGGCCATTCCGGCCGCACGGAGGTCAGCGCCCAGCGGCGCTTCGCCATGGCCGTGGGTCACGCCGACCGGCGGACGGTGTTCGAGTCGCCGGTGCTGGCTCCCCTCATGTGGCTGCTGGGCCGGCTGATGGAGACGCTCTATTGGCCCTGGGCCAAGCGCCGCCTGCACGCCACGCTCGTGGCCGCCGGCAGCCCGAAGTTCTACACCGCCGAGGAATACATGGCCCTGTGCCTGCTGTGGGGTTTGGCCGGCGGGGTTCTCCTGGGCGGCCTGATGTGGCTGACCGGCGGGCAATTCAGCCTCGTCTCGGCGCTCTTTGGCGGCCTGGCCGGCATCGGCGCCTGCGTGTACCACGTGAGCGACCTGGCCTCCAAGCGGCTCAAATCCATCAGCCGCCGCGTGCCCTTCACGCTGGACCTGGTGGCCCTGGCCATGGGGGCAGGCAGCACGTTCACCGAGGCCGTGCGCACCGTCACCCGCGAGGCGCCCACCGACCCGATGAACGCCGAGCTGGCCACCGTGCTGGCCGAGATGGAACTGGGCACCACCCGCCGCGCCGCCCTGAAAAACCTCGCCGAGCGCGTGCCGCTGGACTCGCTGCGGTCGATCGTGGCCAGCGTCATCCAGGCTGAGGAGCTGGGTACGCCGCTGGCCGATGTGCTGCGCGACCAGTCGGCGCTGCTGCGGCTGCATCGCAGCGTGCGGGCCGAGAAGATGGCGGCCCTGGCGTCGGTGCGCATTTTGCTGCCCAACCTGCTGATCCTCATCAGCGTGGTGCTGTGCGTTTTCGCCCCGGTGATCATTCGCGCCATCCGCGGGCAACTGTTTTAAAAGTAGCATGGGCGTCTCGCCCATGAGTTGCACGGGCGTCTCGCCCGTGGCGTAGAAGAACAGCCGGACCACGGCCAAGATGGCCGTGCCACGGTTTGGAAATCATGGCTGACACCGTCGCTCAACTGATTGTCGTGTCCGGCCCCGATGAGGGCCGCTCGGCCGCACTGGCGGGCGAGGCCCTGGTGGTGGGCCGCGCTGTCACCTGCGAGTTGGCGCTGACGGAGCAATATGTCTCGCGCGAGCATGCCCGGCTGCGGCTCAGCGCCGATGGCGTCGTGCTGGAGGTGCTCAGCTCCCGCGGCGTCGAGATTGACGGCCGCACGCACAAGCGCGGCAAGGTCATCATCCTGGCCACCGGCGATGTCGTCACGGTGGGGCTGGAAGACCGGCTGCTGTTCGTCGATCGCGGCGCTGATGCCGCCGCGGCCGTGGCCAAGTGGCAATCGCAGCAGAAAGCCGCGCCGCCGCCCGCCCCGGCCCCCGTCAAGGCGCCCGAGCCTGTCGCGGCGGCCGCCGTCAAGGCAAGACCCGCCGCCCCGGCCCCGGCATTTGCGGCGAGAAAGCCGTTTGCCGCCGCCGCACCGGCGGGGTCCGCCGCGGCCGGTCCTTCCACCGCGCCGGCGCCGAGGAGCCGGCTTGGGCGGCGCGTACTGCTAATCGGCCTGGGCGTTTATGGCGCCGCCGTGGTGGTGCTGGTCGTCGTGCTGGCGCTGCTGCCCGACAAGCCCGCCCGGCAAACGGCCAAGCCGCCGCGGCTAACCGGCCCCCAGATTCGCAAGGCCCTGATGGAGGACAAGTCGCCGCCGGCCCTGGATGCCGAGAAGGCCGTCGCCGCGCTGGAGGAGGCCCATCGCTTTTACCAGGCGGGCCAGGCCAACATCGCCAGCCGGTACAACTGCATTCGCCAGTACAAGCTGTACAAGGCCTACAGTGGCCGCGCCGCCTTCGAGGACCCCGCCGACCAGGCCCACTTCGAAGAGTGCCTCGATGAGCTGGTGCGCGAGCTTTTGCCCATCTACGACGACGCCTGCAACGCCGCCGAGCAGGAACGCTGGCATCAGGCGCTCCAGGGTTTTGAAAAGGCCCGCCAGCGGGTTTTGGACCAGAGCAATCCCTTCAATTTCAACGTGCTTTCCCACATCGCCTGCACGAAGAAGCAGATCGACGCGCAGAATAAGAGTAAGAGGCAGTTCTTAGGCGAGTGATGCCGGCTGGAAAGCCGTTGGCCGCGCTGATGCCTCGTTAATCGGTTAATCGGTTTGGTTAATTGGGAAAGGCTGGGTGCCGTGGCTGCGAACAGATGCAGCCACGGCACCCGGCAGAGTCACCCTCTTTCTACACCTTCACGCCCGATTCGCCGCACTCTTTTCCGGGCCCGGCCGGGGGCGTATGATTGGCCGAATGAATATCCGCGATGAACTTGAAAAACGCATTTCCGCGGCCCTGACCGCCGCGGCCGCGGCCGTCCAGCCGGTGCCCGCCATTGTTTCCCCGGCGGCCAAGCCGGAGTTCGGCGATTATCAGGCCAACGGCGTGATGGCCGCGGCCAAGGCCGCCAGGATGAATCCCCGCGCTCTGGCCGCCAAGGTGCTGGAGAAACTCGACCTGTCGGACCTCGCCGAGAAGGTGGAGATCGCCGGCCCGGGCTTCCTCAACATCACGCTTCGCACTGACCTCCTGGCCCGCGCGGCCACCGCCGCGGCGGCGGATTCGCGCCTGGGCATCGCGCCGGCCGCACGGCCGCAGCGGATCGTCGTCGATTACTCCGCGCCCAACCTGGCCAAGGAGATGCACGTCGGCCACCTCCGCAGCACGATCATCGGCGATGCCCTGGTGGGCGTGCTGGAATTCCTGGGCCACCACATCATCCGCCAGAACCACGTGGGCGACTGGGGCACGCAGTTCGGCATGCTGCTGGCCCACCTGGATGAGCTGGGCGAGGATGCCGCCGGCAGCGAGCTTTCCGACCTGGAGGAGTTCTACCGCCAGGCGAAGAAACGGTTCGACGAGGACCCGGACTTCGCTGACAAGTCCCGCCAGTTCGTCGTTCGCCTGCAAAGCGGTGATGCCGACTGCCGGCGGCACTGGCAGAAGTTCATCGCCGTGTCGCTGGGCCACTGCCAGGAGGTGTACGCCCGGCTGAACGTGCGGCTGATGTCGGCGGATGTCCGCGGCGAGAGCGCCTACAACGCCGACCTGCCAGCGGTGGTGGAGGACCTTCGCCGCGCCGGCCTGCTCACCGAATCGCAGGGCGCCCAGTGCGTCTTTCTCGACGAGTTCAAAGGCGAGGACGATAAGCCCCTGCCCGTGATCGTGCAGAAGTCCGACGGCGGCTACCTGTACGCCACGACCGACCTGGCGGCCATGCGCTACCGCGCCGGCACGCTGCACGTCGACCGCATCCTGTACGTGATGGACCATCGCCAGTCGCTGCACCTGCGGCAGCTTTTCGCCGTTTCGCTCAAGGCCGGATTCATCTCGCCGGCCGTCTCGCTGGAGCACGTGGCCTTCGGCACGATGCAGGGCGAGGATGGCCGGCCCTTCCGCACGCGGGCGGGCGGCACGGTGAAGCTGATCGAACTGCTGGATGAAGCCGCGCGCCGCGCCCTGGAGGTGGTCCGCGCCAAGAGCCCCGAGATGCCCGCCGAGCAGGCTGACACGATCGCCCGCGTCGTGGGCGTCGGGGCCGTCAAGTACGCCGACCTGGCCATGGACCGCATCGGCGACTACCGGTTCTCCTTCGACAAGATGCTTTCGCTCCAGGGCAACACGGCCCCGTACATGCAGTACGCCTACGCCCGCATCCAGAGCATCTTCCGCAAGGGCGCCGAGGAGGCGGCCGGCCTGGCCGGCGTCCCCATTATGCTGAACCAGCCCGCCGAGCGCGAGCTGGCCAAGCGGCTGGGGCGGCTGGAGGAGGTGCTGGGGTCCGTGGCCGCCGAGTGCAAACCCAACGTGCTCACCGCCTATTTGTACGACCTGGCCGGCGTGTTCACCACGTTCTACGAGAGCTGCCCGGTGCTCAAGGCCGACAGCCCGGAGATCCGCGCCTCGCGGCTGCGCCTGTGCGACCTGACCGCCCGAACCATCCGGCTGGGCCTGGGCCTGTTGGGCATCGAGGTCGTTGAGCAGATGTAGGCGGCCAAGGGCCGCCTGGTTAACTGGTTAACTGGTTAATCGGTTAATTGGAAAAGGCCGGAGCCATGTTCCCTCCAGTTAACCGGTTAACCGGTTAACCGATTAACTCATTCACACACTCAGCCCAACTCTGCTTCCAGCCGGTCTCCCATCTCGGCCGCCAGCTTCTGGGCCGCGATGGCCTGCTCGATCTGCTCCACGTTGCGGGCGCCGATCAGCACGCTGGTGATGTCCGGCCGGCTCATCACCCAGGCGATGGCCAAGGTCGGCGGCGGCACGCCCAGGCGCCCGGAGGCGGCGGTGAGCTTCTGGAGGGCGGCGAAGCCGGCCTCCGTAAAATAGTGACGCTTGTGCCCGGGCTTCACGTCAAACCGCGTGCCCGGCGGCACGTGCTCGCCGCGGCCGTACTTGCCCGTCAGGAAGCCGGCGCCGAGCGGCGAGTAGCTGATCGCGCCCACGTGGAGTATCCGGCAGGCCGGCAGCAGGGATTGCTCGATCTCGCGGTGCACCAGGTTGTACATCGGCTGCACGGACACCATGGCCGGCCAGCCGCTTCCGCGCTGAAAGACCACCACGCGCGCCAATTCCTCGCCGCTGTAGTTGCTGCACGCCGGCCAGCGCACCTGGCCGCGGCCGATCGCCGCCTGCATCGCCGCCAGGCTCAGCTCCAGCGGGTTTTCGGCGTCGTAGGCGTGGAACTGGAAGAGGTCCACGCGGTCCGTTTGCAGCCGCTGGAGGCTGGCGGTGAGCGAGGTCTCGATTGCCGCCGCCGTCAGCGGCCTTCCGACCTTGGTCGCCAGAACGACCTTGTCCCGCGTGCCGCGGGCTTTGAACCACTCGCCCAGCACGCGCTCGCTGGCGCCGGCGCCGTAGCTCTCGGCCGTATCCAGCAGCGTGATGCCGCGCGCCAACGCGTGGTCCAGGATGGCGAAGGCCGCCTCGCGGTCGATCTCGCGGCCGAACGTCACGCAGCCCAGGCCGATCGAGCTGATGGTCAGGTCGCTTTGTCCCAGCCGCCGGTAATCCACGGTCCTCAGGCCCCGAAGGGATGGTAGTGCGGCAGCGCCGCCAGCCACGCCTCCTTGGGCCCGCCGTCGGCCTTGGCCAACGCCGGATGGGCGGCGTGCCGGGCGGTTCGGGCGGCGGCGAGGTAGGTTTTCACCTCCACCGCGATGTCCGTGGCGGAAATAGCCTTGTCGCGGCCCTGGAGCATCACGTCAAAGCCCGTGCCCACCAGCACCGCGCCGGCGGCGAAGGTGTCGCCCATCACCTTGGGCACCTGGCCGCCGCTGACGAAGATGGGGCAGTACCCGAACGCCGCCTCGCCGCGGCAGCGCCGGATGAATTCCACATCGCCGCCGAGCTTCTGAAAATGCGCCCCCGCCTCGGTCTGGAGCAGCGCCTCGCGGGTCGTGCCGGCCGTCGGAATCACCAGGTGCGTCGGCGACCAGCGGGCGATGGTTTTCTCGCTCCAGCCCAGCATGGAGATGAACCCGTCGACGCCGAACTGCGAAATCTCCTCCAGCGTCATGAGCTGCGAAAACTTGCGCCGCTGGCTGCGGATGATCTTGTCGCTGTCGATGGTCGAGCCGACGATGAGGAACAAATTGGGGTAGTTCTTGCGCACCCAGGGGATCATCTCCCGGGCGTCGGCCTTGCGCAGCGTGTACTCGATGCCCTTGCACCCGGCCGCCGCGCAGGCCTCCACCTGCCGGCGGGAGTCGAACTCGTCGCGGCAGAAAATGGGGGCAAAAGCCTGCTCGTGCAACGCCCGGTACGCCTCGAACAGCCGGTTCATCAATGGCTCCTTCTCCTGCGACTGGCCGTGCGGCGGCCGCACGGCTTGAACCTGTGCGTGATGTGCCGTATCGTAGGGCCGCCGCCGCCAGTGGTCAAGGAAGCGGTGGCACAGGCTTTTAGCCTGTGAGCAGTCGGAAAGGCCACAGGCTGAAAGCCTGTGCCACCAGAAAGGCAATCGTCGATGGATGCCCTCTTCACCAACACGTTGGGCCTGCGGATGATTCGCATCGAGTCGGGCTCCTTTCTCATGGGCCAGGCGGACGGCGACCTGGATGAGCGGCCCGTGCACCCGGTCCGCATCACGCGGGCCTTTCACCTGGCCGCCACGCCGGTCACCAACGCCCAGTACGAGCAGTTTGACGGGCGCCACCGCGGCTTTCGCGGCCGCCGGGGGCTGTCCGCCGGCGACAATGAGGCGGCGCTGTTTGTCACCTGGCACGACGCCGTGGCCTTCTGCCGCTGGCTCTCCGACCACGAGGGCCGGCCGTACCGCCTGCCCACCGAGGCCGAGTGGGAATACGCCTGCCGCGCCGGCACCACCACCGCCTACAGCACCGGCGAGATGTTGAGCGACGTGTACCACCGCGACCAGAAGGATGACTGGCACCCGCGGCCGGTCGATTTAACCGTCGGCCGCACGCCCGCTAACCCGTGGGGCCTGCACGACATGCACGGCCTGGTGGAGGAGTGGTGCTCCGACTGGTACGGCCGCTACGAGGCCGAAGAGCAGATCGATCCGGTGGGCCGGGTGATGGGCCTCTTTCGCCTCACTCGCGGCGGCAGCCACAACACGGGCCTCGAGCAGCTTCGCTCGGCCAATCGCGCCGGCACGCTGCCGGAGGATTGCCACTGGCTGATCGGCTTTCGCGTCGTGGCCGCCGAAGAACTCACCACCGAGCCGCTGCCCGCGGAGCGTCCAAAACTGTGGGCCATCAACGTAGCCCAGCCGGTCGCGACCAAAACGATCCATGTGGCCCAGCCGCCCTCGGCGGCGCCGGCAAAGCAGGATTCGCCCTCGGCCGCCCCGTTCTTCCTGCCGCCGATCGTCTTCGTCCGCCCGCCGGCCGATCCTGATTCAGTCCCTATTTATCCGCATAACCATTGCCCCAGCATCACCTGGTGCGATAACGGCGATCTGCTGGCGGCATGGTTTTCCACCCGCAGCGAGTTCGGCCGCGAGATGACCGTCCTGGCCGCCCGGCTGCGGCGGGGGGCGGACCAGTGGGATGAGGCTGCCGAGTTCTTCAAGGCCCCCGACCGCAACATGACCGGCACCTCGCTCTTCAACGATGGGACCGGCACGCTGTACCACTTCAACGGCCTGGAGGCCGGCGGCCTGTGGCGAAACCTGGCCCTGGTGATGCGCACCAGCGTCGATCACGGGGCCACCTGGAGCACGCCGCGGCTGATCAACCCCGAGCACCAGGCGCGAAACCAGGTCATCAGCGGCACCAAGCGCACGCGCGAGGGCTGCTTTATTCAGCCCTGCGATGGCGTGCACGATGCCGCCGGCGGCACGGCCATCCATGTCAGCCGCGATGGCGGCCGCACGTGGGTCGATCCGGGCGCCGGCACGCCGTCGCCCAACTTCGTCGTCGGCGGCACGGGCGGCTCGATCGCCGGCATTCACGCCGGCGTGGAACAACTGGCCGATGGCAGCCTGCTGGCCTTGGGGCGCACGTGCGACCTGCCCGCCGCCGATGCGGCCGTCGGCCTGCGCATGCCCGCCAGCCGGTCGGCCGACATGGGGGCAAGCTGGACCTACCAGCCCAGCCCGTTCCCGCCGATCTACAACGGCCAGCGGCTGGCGCTGCTGCGGCTGCGCGAGGGGCCGCTGCTTCTGGCCTCGTTCACCGACAGCTCGCTGAAGCTCGACCACCCCGAGGGCATGCTCATCACCGATGCGGCCGGCCGCCTGCTGCGGATCTTCGGCCTCTTCGTGGCCCTGTCCTTCGACGAGGGAGCCACCTGGCCGGCCATCCGCCCGGTGACCATGCCCGGCGCCGCCCGCCAACTGGAGGGCGGGGCGTGGACCGGGGCGTTCACCTTCGACGCCACGCACGGCGAGCCGCGCGGCTACCTGGCCATCACGCAAAGCCCCGATTTTACCATCCACCTCATCTCCAGCCGCCTGCACTACCGCTTCAACCTCGCCTGGGCGAGGGGGCCGATGGAAAACGCTATGTGATTTTCAAGAATACGATCGCCGGCCGGACTCAGCTCCGGTCGGGGTCGGGGGAATAGGAAATTGCAAATTCCAAATTTCAGATTTCAAATTTAACGGCCGGAGGGAATAACCCCTCTCCCTTGACGGGAGAGGTGGGCCTTCAGGCCCGGCCTGCCCGGCGTAGCTTCAGCGAAGCCGGGTGAGGGTGTCGCGCAATGGCATGTCACTCATTTGCGCGGAACCCTCACCCGGCCCTGCGGGCCACCCTCCCCCGTAAAAGGGGGAGGGGTTTTGTTCCGGCCGTTTCCCAAATTTGAAATTTGCCCTTCGACAGGCTCAGGGTGCTGAGCGAAGTCGAAGCACAATTTGCAATTTGAAATTCCCCCAGGG
>PMYD01000055.1:59218-61446 GCA_003171335.1 Phycisphaerales bacterium | reverse complement strand
TTAAGATGCATATTGCCCATTTTAACATTTTCAAAACGGGCAATTTCGTTCAAAGCCGATCCCGAAGCGAAGGATGCTCGAGCGATTGGTTCGTTCCACTTCAAAGATATATCCCCAGAATGGTTTCTATTTCAGTCTGGATGTATAGCATATCCTATTAATCCATGATGTCAAGTAAAAAACCACAAAATCTTTTGCGCCTTTTTGCAATCTCCTGGATTGACGAACTTTTCGCCCGGCGATCGTTCCAGCGATAAGGCAAGAGGTATCTTGAGGAGGCGTCACCGCGTTCCGCTCCTCTCTTTTTCGGCCCTTTGCCCCGCTCAGAGTTTTCCGGACACAGGCTAAAAGCCTGTGCCACCCGCACCGCACGCGGTTATGCTAACGGCATTATTTCCCAACACAAGACTAAGAACGTGTGTGAAGACCGATCGTGGCACGGGCGTCTCGCCCGTGAGTCTCACGGCCATCTTGGCCGTGAATCCGGCCGTTTCTTGCGCCGCCACGGGCGAGACGCCCATGCCACGTTTTCATACACATTCTAAGAGGTAACCGGTGACGACCACGCCCATGAAGACACGCTTTGCCCCATCCCCGACGGGGCATTTACACATCGGCTCCGCCCGCACGGCGCTATTCAATTATCTGCTGGCCCGGCACAGCGGCGGGCAATTCCTGCTGCGGATCGAAGACACGGACCGCGCCCGGCATATCGAGGATGCCGTCGGCCAGGTGATCGAGGACCTGCACTGGCTCGGTCTCCGTTGGGATGAGGGCATTGAGGTCGGCGGCCCGGCGGGTTCGTATCGCCAGAGCGACCGGCTGGAGCTGTACCAGAAGCGCGCTGAGCAACTGCTGGCGGCCGGCCAGGCCTATTATGCATTCGAGACGCCCGAGGAGCTGGATGCCCTGCGCCTGGCGGCCGAGGCGAAGAAACAGACCTTCCGCTACCAGCGGCCCGCCACGCTGCCCACCGCCGCCGATGCCGAGCGAGCCCGTGCGGCCGGCCGGCCGGTGGTGGTCCGCTTCCGCTGCCCGGGTCACGATGTGGCCATCCACGATGAGGTCTATGGCGATGTGACCGTGCCGGCCGACCAGCAGGATGATTTCATCATCCTCAAGGCCGATGGCTGGGCCACGTACCACCTGGCCAACGTGGTGGATGATGCCCTGATGGGCATCACGTTCATCCTGCGCGGCCAGGAGTTCCTCGGCCAGACCTGGCGGCACGTGCTGCTGCGCGAGGCGCTGGGATTCCCCGAGCCGCACTACGCCCACCTGCCGCTGATCGTCGATGCCCAGGGGCGAAAGCTTTCCAAGCGCGAAGGCGCGGTGGATGTCTTCAGCTTCCGCCAGGCGGGCTACCTGCCCGAGGCGATCATCAACTTCATCGGCCTTCTGGGCTGGGCGCCCGCCGGCGGCGAGCGGGAAAAATTCACGCTGAACGAACTGGCCGAGGCTTTTAGCGTGCAGCGGATCAACAAGGCCAACGCCTACTTCGACCGCGACAAACTGATCGCCTTCAACACCGTGGCCATCGCCGCAGCCAGCCCCGAGCGGCTGCTGGCGGCTTTTAAAGATTTCATCACCATCAACGAGACGCCCTTTACGGGACTGGATGATGCCACGCTTGCCCGCGTGCTGGCGGTGTGTGCCGGCTTCCGCACGTTCGCGGATGTGGTGACGAAGGCGGGCGCCTTGTTCGTCGCCGATGAGGCGATCTATTACGATGAGAAGGCGGTGAAGAAGGTCCTGGCCAGAAACAACGGCGAGGGCTTCGCGATGCTGGAGAAACTCCGACCACTGCTAGAGAAATGCATTTGGGACCAGGGAAACATCCATCATTTGCTCAACGACCAAGCAAAGATGACGATAGTTTGGCCACCCACAGATGCTATCCCTCCAATGGCCAAGGTAGCTCAACCCCTTCGGGTTGCCTTGACTGGTGCAACAGTCAGTCCGGTGATAGAAGAAACGCTTTTCCTGCTGGGGCGTGAGAAGACGCTCGCGCGAATCGACCGCTGCCTGCGGCTCCTGCGCACCTGAGGTGTTGCGTGCCCTCCGGAGCCCTTGAGGCGTTGCGGGCCCCTTCGCGGCGTTGCGTGCCTTCCTCGCCAGGAGGCGTTTCTCGGTTTCCGGAGCCCGGCAGGGCGATTGACCATTAGCCACGGGCGCAAGCCCGTGGAAGAGAGATGGCCCCCGTCGGGAGCCCAGCGGGCGATTGACCA